>SPMW01000013.1 GCA_009827235.1 Candidatus Campylobacter infans
TTCGGATTTGAGCACATACTATTTTATTCTCTTTTTCGATTTTTTCTAGCGTTTTTATGGCGGAATTTCTAAGCTCTACTTGCATTATTTTAAACCCATTTGCGCTCTTACTTCTGCTTTTATTCGCTCTTGCTCTTTTTTTGGCAAGCTTGCAAAAAACGCGTCTGCTCTTTGTATCACAGGCACTTCATCAAGCGGGTAAGATTTTTCATCATCATTTAAAATTTCGCCATTTAAACTTTTATCATTCAAACTTTTATCAACGCCTAAAATATCGATAAAAAACTCCGCCATTTTGCTTTTTTCTTTTTGCGTAGCCCGCGCAAGAGAGGCTCTTAATTGCTCTTTTGTCATATTAAAGTATTTTTCATAGTTTAAAGCTCTTTGCATTTTCTATCCTTTATTTTTTAAAATTTTAGCCTAGATTGATTTGTGGCAATTTAGCGCGCTAATGATGGCGCGCAAAATGTTTTTAATTTGGCATTTCATAAACGATTTTGCCACGCTTAATGGTAAGAACCGCCGCGCCTTTTAGCGTTTTATTAAAAAGCGGGGAGTTTTGGGATTTGCTTTTATTTAGGCGCGCATCGTAGGTGTAGGTGATGTGCGGGTCGATGATGGCTATATCTGCTAGCTTGCCGGCTTTGATTTGCCCGCGGTCGTTTAGGCCTAAGAGCTTGGCCGGGTTTAAGCAACATAGCCTTGCCATATCATTTAGGCTGATTACGCCATCATTTACTAGCCCCAAAGTAAGCGGGATAAGGGTTTGTAGCCCTAAAATCCCAAAAGGTGCTTTGTCAAATTCTTGGTTTTTTTCATCAAGGCTGTGTGGGGCGTGATCTGTGGCTATAACATCGATAATGCCGTTTTTTAGGCCATCGCGCATAGCTTGGACATCTTCTTTTGTGCGAAGTGGCGGACTCATTTTGTAGTTTGTATCATAGCCGTTTAGCTCGCTCTCATCAAAGCAAAAATGATGTGGCGTAACCTCGCAAGTGATGTTTATACCATCGTTTTTGGCGCGCTGGACTAATTTTAGGCTATAAGCTGAGCTAATGTGGGCTGTGTGGATATGCCCGCGGGTGAGCTTAGCTAAGAGTATATCGCGCGCGATCATTATTTCTTCTTGCTCGCGTGGCATTCCTTTTAGGCCTAGTTTCATACTTGTTTGGCCCTCATTCATCACGCCACCACAACACAGCGAGCAGTCTTGGCTGTGATTGATGATAAAAGAGCCAAAAAATGCGCTATATTCGAGCGCGGCGCGCATTACCTCTGAATTAGAAACAGGCAAACCATCATCGCTAAAAGCCACGCAACCAGCTTCAAGCATTTTGCCCATATCTACGAGCTTGTCTCCCTCGCTAGCTTTTGTGATGGCAGATATTGGCAGTAAGTCAATTAGAGCGCATTCTTTTGCTTTTTGGATTATGTATTTGGCAATTAGCGGATTGTCATTTACTGGCTTGGTGTTTGCCATACAAGCAGCGGTGGTAACTCCGCCAGCTACTGCCGCGGCTGAGCCTGTGAAAATATCGTCTTTATACTCTTGGCCGGGATCTCTAAAATGAACATGCATATCAATCAAGCCAGCAAAAATAAGCTTGTTTGTAGCGTCTATTACGCGGTCGGCTTGGCTTTGTGCTTGTTTTAGCCTTGTTTGGTCGCTTATAATTTCGCTTATAATATCGCCATCTAGCAAAAGTGCTGCGTTGATGGTGCTGTCGCTATTTATGATGGTGCCGTTTTGGATTAAAATTTTCATATTTGCCCTTTTGAGTTTTGCTTGCGTTTTTGTTTTAGTTTTGCTTGCTTAAAGGCGTGATGTTAGCATAAAATAGCTAAATTCCAGGCAAAATTTTGGGCGGAATTTGGGGATTTTTTGGGCGGGTTTGGTTGCTTGGATTTTGAAATTTTAAGTTGGCGTGGGGTTTTTGGTGTTTTTGGTGGCAAATTTTAAAATTTTAAGCTTTTGGCGGGCGGGTTTATTAAAAATTAGTACTAAATTTTAAAATTTGGGCTAAAAACTCCGTCTTTATGCTACAATTTTGGCTTGGGTAGATGTCCGAGCGGTTGAAGGAGCACGCCTGGAACGCGTGTAAGGTGCAAGCCTTCGTGGGTTCAAATCCCACTCTACCCGCCAAATCTTACAAATTTAGAGCCTTTTTCATTAGATTTGGTTTAACAAAACTCAATAAAACTTGCTTAATTCTAAAAATGCTTTACGCTAGAAAATTTGGCTTGATTTTGAAATTTTATGCTTGAAGTGGTGACCCCTACGAGATTCGAACTCGTGTTACCGCCGTGAAAGGGCGATGTCCTAACCGTTAGACGAAGGGGCCAGAGCAAAAAAGAGTGTGATTATACAGCTAAAAATCTTAAATAAAGCTAAATTAAGCCAAAAAATTTTATACTTTCGCCTTTAAAAAGCGTTTTAGCTTGATTTTAGCGTGCTAAAAATATTTTAGCGCGTTTAATTTGCGCGTCTTGCTAAAATATTTTAAGCTAATCACGGCGTGCTAAATTTTAACGCTTAAACCAAAGTGCGCTAAATTTTAACGCTTAAATCACGGCGCGCCAAAAATAGGTAAGGCAATGTTTTTAAAGATTATTTCGTGCTTGTGGCTTGTTGCGTGCGGGGTTTTGTTTGTGAGTTGTGCTACAAAAACCCCACAACAAAACGCCCTAACAAGCTTACAAATTTTAATTAAATCTCCGCTTTTACGCATAAATGATGCAGGCTTTGCTAATATCGGTAAAAAGGGCATTTCATTAGAAATTTACAACCTAGCTCAGCCAATTTTAAAGTTAAATCTTAAAGAAAAAATCTGCATAAATAATATATGTTATGAAAGGCTAAATTTTAATAAAAAATTTTTTGGCAGTGCGTATTATGAGCGGTTAATTGATGATATAATCAGCTTTGCGCCTATTTTTCAAGCCAAAAATAAAAGCCAAAATAATTGTGGTGGATTTAGCCAAAATTTTAAAAATATCCGCTATGAGGTTTGCGAAAATAAAAGCACATTTATTTTGGAAAATGTAAAAATCGTGCTAAAAAAAATATAATTTTATCTTGCATCGGCCAAAACTAGCCCAAAAAGCACGCTTACGCCGGCTTTTTTTAGGCAAGTGTGCGCATCTTGCATGCTTAGCGAGCTTGTGATGATATCATCGACTAAAATCACAGGCGCATTTATTTGCTTTAAGAGTTTGAAATTTCGCGGATTTTTGCGCCTAAACTCCAAGCTTTTTCCCGCATATTTTACTTTATTTTGCGCTTTTAGGGCGTTGAAAATTGGCTGGATTTGTTTGGTTTTTAAAGCGCGCGCAAGGATAGCTGTGTGCGAATAGCCGGTATTTACATTATCATCAAGGGCGATGGCGTTAATGATTGGCGTGGTGGTTTGGTTAAAATTTGCTATAAAATTATCATTTAAAATTTCATTAAAATTAGAGCACAAAAGCCTAGCAAATGGCGTAAAACTCAGCATTGCAAGGCGTTTATAAAGTGCGCTGCCGTGCATTTTGTGTTTGGCTAGAATTAAGGGCTTGATTTCATCGTAATGATAAAAATAATAAACCTTTAAATCGCCTGCCATTCGGCTTTGTAGGCTAATTTCGCCTAAGATTTTAGAGCAGTTTTTGCATATTAGATTAAAGCTAAACGCCCCACACTGCAAACATCGCATTAGAGGTTATTTGCGATTTCTTTGGCACTTCTTGCTAGCATATCAAGTAATAACTCTTTGATGAAAGGTTCAAGAGAACTCATCGCAGGCATTAAGGCAAAATCGCTCATAGGTTGGGTGAGTTTTAAGGTGGTGGTGGAATTTTGCCCTTTTTTGATAATGATTTCTAGGGCGAAATTCCCGCGCATATTGTTTTGGCCGATACTGTCGATATTTGCGTAAAATTCGCGTATTTTAATTTCTACATTCGCGCTTGCTTCATCTTTGCTTGCTTTGACGCTTATTTGATTTTGGCTTAATTTTCGCACTAAGGCTGCCCTTAGCCACGATGCTAGCGGCTCGCTTGGGCTAACCTTGGCATTTACGCTTAGATCGCTATTTTTTACTGAGCCTATGATATTTGGCTTGCTTCTTAGATCATAAACGCTTAAAGTGATGAAATGCTTGGCATCGCTAATTGGCACACTAAAAGAAATTCTAGGCATTTCAAGCACGCCACTGCCATTAAAACAAGCTCCAAAAAACAAGGCAAATATTAAAGCAAAAAGGCTAAATTTTTTCATTTGTATCCTTAAAATGAGCGAATGTATTTTTAAATAACTGCGTTTTAAATAACCGCATTTGGGCGAAATTTTGAAATTTCGCCTTAATTTAATTAAAATTTTTAAAATTTCATTGTGCCGTTTTTGGCTAGTGCTTCGTGAAAACTAAAAGCTTCGCTTAGAATGTGCGGGGTTTGCGCATTAGAGCAAGCCTTGCAAGCACGCTCAAAATAATCTTTTAACTGCGCTCTATAATCAGGGTGGGCAATTTGTATTATTTTAAGTGCGCGGTCTTTTGGGCATAGTCCGCGGACATCGGCCACGCCGTATTCGGAGATGAAAATTTGTGTGTCGTGTTCTGTGTGGTCTATGTGGCTAGCAAATGGCACGATAGCTGAGATTGCGCCGTCTTTTGCCACGCTTTTTACAAAAAACACGGTTAAGCTAGCATTGCGCGCAAAATCACCGCTGCCACCTATGCCATTCATCATTTTTACACCTGAGGCGTGAGTGGAATTGACATTGCCATAAATATCAACTTCAAGTGCTGTATTCATCGCGATTAGTCCTAATCTGCGTGCGATTTCTGGGTGATTTGAAATTTCTTGTGGGCGCAAGATAATTTTATCTTTGTATTTATCTATGCCATCGTAAAATCTTTTTAGACCTGTTGGGCTAGGGCTTAGGCTTGAGCCTGAAACCACGCTTACCTTGCCAGCGTCTATTAAATCAAACATACCATCTTGGATAACCTCAGTATAAACGCTAAGATCGCTAAAATGAGAATTTACTAAGCCATTTATTAGGGCATTTGCCACATTGCCAACGCCAGATTGCAAAGGCAAAAGATTAGCTGGCAAGCGACCTAATTTCACCTCGTTTTTCAAAAATTCCACTAAATTTTTACCCATATTTATAGAGGCTTCATCAAGCGGGCTAAACTCGCGCGTTACATCAGGCAAATCGCAAGGCACGATGGCTACGATTTTAGCAGGATCAACTGGGATAAAAGGCGTGCCTAAGCGGTCGCTAGCTTTTGTAAGCGGTATTGGTTTGCGGTGCGGGGCATTTGGTAATTCAAAAATATCGGCCATGCCAGCAAGTTCTAGTGGCTGAGAGATGTTTATTTCTACAATTACCTTTTTTGCTGTGCTTACAAAAACGGGAGAATTGCCGATGGCTGTGGTTGGATAAATGCCGTCTTTTGTGATTTTGCAAGCTTCGATTACTGCTACATCTGGGCCATTTTTGCCAGCGTAAAATCCTGCGCGGACTTGCTGGGCTACATGGCTTAGGTGAATATCAGCAAATTTTACCGCGCCTTTATTGATGGCTGAGCGAATGGCGTTGCCGGTTTGGTATGGAATTCTCATATTCATACCGCCTGCTTCTACGATTTCTTCATCGATTTGTGAGCCAGTGCTTGCTCCGCCCCAAACATCGATTTTAAATGGAGTTTTTAGCATTCTTTGGGCTAGTTCGTGCATTGTGATTTTTGGATAGCCGCTTGGAGTAAAACCGCTAATGCCCACAGCATCACCATCTTTAAAAAATTCAGCCGCTTTTTTGGCATCGCAAACCTTGCTAAGAAGGCTTTTATCTTCAATTCTTGCTAAAAACTCAGCATTATTGATATCTACCATAATTGTTCTCCTTTGTGTTTAGATTATGCGAAATTTTATCATTTTTTTTGTATATGATTATTAAATAAAAAGAGCTTTTAAAAATTTTCAGCAAATTTTAAGTTAAATTTTAAAATTTAAACTAGCTAAAATTTAAATATTTTAGCTAAAATCCGCGCTCAAAAAAGGATAAAAATGAGCGATTATAAAAGCAAAGATAAGCCAAATCCAGCACTTAATGAAAATAAAACCATCGAAGTAATACAAAATATTTTAAGCCAAAATGATACGCGAGCAAATGCGCTTAGGGCTAGTTTTAATGAGCGCGGGATTTTAGCGCTTAATTTAATGAGTAGCCCGGGCGCTGGCAAAACGACTTTATTAGAAAGCACGATAAAAGCGTGTAAAAATAAGAGTTTGAAAATCGGCGTGGTAGAAGGCGATTTAGAAACTAATCGCGATGCCGACAGAATAATAAAAGCTGGTGCTTGCGCTCATCAAATAACAACCGGGCAAAGCTGCCATTTAGATGCTTTTATGGTGGGGCTTGGCTTAGAGCATTTGCCTTTAAATGATTTGAATGTGGTTTTTATAGAAAATGTAGGAAATTTGGTGTGTCCGGCTAGCTATGATGTGGGCGCGCATTTAAATATCGTGCTTTTGAGCGTGCCAGAAGGTAGCGATAAGGTAGCAAAATATCCTGTGATGTTTAGGCGCGCGGATTTGGTGCTAGTTACTAAATACTCGCTTTTAGAGCATTTTGATTTTAGCATTGATGAGGTAAAAGATCAGCTTGCTAGGCTTAATCCAAAGGCTAAAATTTTACCACTTGATGCTAAAAATGGAGAAAATTTTAATGCGTGGATGGATTTTTTGTTTGAAAATTTTAAAAAAATAGCGCAAAAAGGATTTTAAATGTGTCTTAGCATACCTTCAAAAGTTTTAAGCATAGATGAAAATAATTTTGCCATAGTCGAAACCTTAGGCATTAAGCGCGGTGTTAGCTTGGATTTAATAAGCCAAAAGGTCGAAGTGGGCGATTATGTGCTAATTCATGTGGGCTTTGCGATGGAAAAAATCGACACACAAAGCGCCTTAGAGAGCTTAAAAATATACCAGCAAATAGTAGATGATATGAAAAGTGGCAAAATCCCTTGTGATGATGGCGATATGGGACTAGAAGAGATGCAAAAAAATGAAATTTAGCAATATAGAGCTTTTTGCAGGCGGTGAAAATGCTAGAATTCAATCTTTCCTAGATGAATGGCAGTTTTGTGGCTCTATGGCAAAACAATACAAGCAAATCGGCAATGCTGTGCTTGTAAATCTCGCAATAGGCAAAGAAATCATCGCCTTAGAGCTACAAAGACAAAGAGATATGATGAGTTAAAAGCGCTTGATAAAGATATTTCAAGTGCTTTATATAAATTAGCCTTTAACACATATGAGGGTTTTTAATGGATTTGATAAACGATTTTAGGGATAAGGATAAAATTTTAGCCCTTGCGAGTTTGATTAAAAATGAAAGCAAAAAGCTAGAAAAACCGCTAAATGTAATGGAGATTTGTGGCGGACATACACATAGTATTATGAAATTTGGCCTGCCGCAGTTATGCTCTGAGATGATAAATTTTATCCACGGCCCTGGCTGTCCTGTGTGCGTGCTGCCACGAGAACGCATTGATGAGGCTATAAAGCTAGCAGATGATGAAAATACGATATTTTGCACGCTTGCTGATATGATGAGAGTTAGAGGCTCGTATCAAAGCCTAATGGATTTGCGCGCCAAAGGGCGCGATATTAGAGCGCTTTATTCTCCACTTGATGCTCTTAAAATCGCCTTAGAAAATCCCGCAAAACGCGTGATATTTTTTGCCATAGGTTTTGAAACTACAACGCCTATGAGTGCGGTGCTAATTAAAAAAAGCTTAGAAAAGGGCATTAAAAATTTATTTTTTCACATAAATCATGTGATGGTGCCACAAGTAATTAGAGCTATAATGAGCGATAAAAGCTGTAAAATTAAGGCGTTTTTAGCCCCTAGCCATGTAAGCGTGATAGTAGGAAGTGATGAATATAGCGCGCTTGCAAATGAGTTTAAGACGCCTTTTGCAATTTGTGGTTTTGAGCCGCTTGATGTGCTTGATAGCATTTTAAATTTAATCCATCAAAGCTTACAAAATCGCCATGAGGTTTATAATGAATATAAAAGAGTGGTTAAGCAAAAAGGCAATGAACTAGCTAAAAGCATTGTAAGAGAGTATTTTGAGCCTTGCGATTTTACTTGGAGGGGGCTTGGGGTAATTGCTAAAAGTGGAATGGATTTAAAGAGCGAGTTTGATGAAATAAACGCTAAAAAACGCTTTGATTGTAGGGTGGAGAGTTTGGGTGAGAATAAAGCGTGTATTTGTGCGCAAATTTTAAAAGGCTTGGCAAAACCTTATGATTGTAAGGTTTTTGCTAAAACTTGCACTCCACAAAATCCGCTTGGCTCTTGTATGGTAAGTGGTGAGGGAGCTTGCGCGGCTTATTATAAATACGCGATTAAATAAAGGCAAAAAATGAATATTTTAATTACAGGCGGGGCTGGCTATATCGGCTCTTTTGTGTTAAGGGCATTTTTAGAGCAAAAAAAGCACGATATTTGCGTGGTGGATAATCTTTCTAGCGGTTCTTTAAAAACGCTTGAAATTTTAAAAAATTTAGGCGATTTTAGCTTTTTTAAGTGCGATTTAAGCGATGAAAATGAGTTAGAAAAAATTTTTAAATTAAAACAATTTGAGGCGATTTTACATTTTGCTGCTTTTATCGAAGTAGCCCAAAGTATGATAGAGCCGTTAAAATACTACACAAATAACACGACAAACACCTTAAAGCTTATAAATCTAGCTAGCAAATATGGCGTAAAATATTTTATTTTTAGCTCCACGGCTGCTGTTTATGGAGAGCCTAAATCTGCTTTAATTAGCGAGGATAGCGAGCTTTGCCCGCTAAATCCTTATGGTCGCTCTAAGATGATGAGCGAGCAAATTTTAAAAGATTATGCTATGGTAAATGAAAATTTTAAATACGCGATTTTGCGCTATTTTAATGTGGCTGGTGCTAGCTTTGATGGTTTGATAGGGCAAAATTACCCAAATGCCACGCATTTAATAAAAGTTCTTTGCCAAAGTATCACTAAAAAGCGTGAAAGTATGAGCATTTTTGGCGATGATTATGATACAAAAGATGGGACTTGTATTAGAGATTACATACACGCGCAGGATTTAGCAAGTGCGCATTTATCGGCCTTGGATTATCTTATAAAAGAGCAAAAAAGCCAAATTTTTAATGTAGGTTATGGCAAGGGATATAGCGTGCGTGAAGTAATTGAAGCTGCTAAGCGCGTAAGCAAAGAAAGCTTTAAAATTTTAAACGCGCCAAGGCGAGCTGGCGACCCTGCAAGCCTAATAGCAAATGCAAATAAATTAAAAGAATTAACAAACTGGCGCCCAAAATACGACAATCTTGATGAGATTATTAAAAGCGCGCTAGAATGGGAGAAAAAGCTATGAAAATTGCGATGATTGGTAGCGGGTATGTGGGTTTAGTAAGTGGTGCTTGCCTAGCTAAAATGGGTAATGATGTAATTTGCGTGGATATAGATGAAAACAAAATAAAAGCCCTAAATAACGCACAAATTCCAATCTACGAGCCAGGACTTAGCGAGATAATCCAGCAGTGCTTTAAAAACGGCACATTAAAATTTAGCACAAACTTAAAAAACGCACTAGATCTTAGCGATATTTGCTTTATAGCTGTTGGCACGCCTATGGGAGCTAATGGAGAAGCAGATTTAGGCTATGTGCTTGAAGTGGCTAAAAGCATAGGCCAGCTAATGACAAAAAGGCTAATTATAGTAGATAAAAGCACAGTGCCAGTTGGCACGGCTGATAAAGTAAGCCAGATTATAGCAGACAAGCTAGCTAAGCGTGGGTTGGATTTGGAGTTTGATGTGGTTAGTAATCCTGAGTTTTTAAAAGAAGGTGCTGCCATAGAGGATTTTTTAAAGCCTGATCGCGTGGTAATTGGCGCAAGTAGTGAGTATGCTTTTGGGATTATGGCTGAGCTTTATGCGCCCTTTATGAAAAGCCACGATAGGCTAATTAAAATGGATGTGCGCTCAGCTGAAATGACAAAATACGCCGCAAACTCAATGCTTGCTACTAAAATAAGCTTTATCAATGAAATGGCAAATATTTGCGAGCTTGTAGGCGCTGATATAAATGCTGTAAGAAAAGGCATAGGCAGCGATTCGCGCATAGGGTATAGTTTTATTTATCCAGGATGTGGCTATGGCGGGAGTTGCTTTCCAAAAGATGTGGAGGCTTTGATTTTTAGCGCGCAAAATCACGGCTTTGATCCGCTTATTTTAAAAGCAGTTCAAAAGCGCAATGAACGCCAAAAAATGGTTTTGGTTGAAAAAATTTTAAATTATTTTGGGCTAAATTTTAATTTAGATGAAGGCTTAAATGATGAAAAGCTCACGCCTAATCTTTTAAAAGGCCGTAAAATCGCTATTTGGGGGCTTACTTTTAAGCCAAATACTGATGATATGAGGCAAGCTAGCTCTTTAACATGTGTGCGTAAATTAAGCCAGTGCGGGGCAAGCTTAAATGTTTATGATCCAAAAGGCTTTAAAGAGGCTAAGATTTATTTTAAGGATTTGGATCTAAATTATGCTCTTAGCAAATATGATACGCTTGATGGGTGCGATTGCTTGGTGCTTTTGACTGAATGGAGCGAGTTTAGAAGCCCAGATTTTATGGAGATTAAAAAACGCCTTAAAAATCCTGTGATTTTTGATGGACGCAATCAATATAACGCAAAAACTCTAAAAGAACTTGGCTTTAAATATTATCAAATCGGTGTTAGAGCCTAAGATGGCATTAAATTTATTTGCATCTGTGGCATTTTTTGTCTTACAATTTGGGATAAATTTTTTTCTAACGCCTTTTATTTTAGGCTCTATTGGGAGCGAGGCTTATGGATTTTTGATCCTTATAGGCTCGCTTATTTCATACTCTTATATTCTCACAGCTCTTAGCAATGCGATGGCTGGGCATTTTATAGCTAGTAATTACCATAAAAACGATATTTTAAGCGCGTCAAGCTTTTATACATCAGCACTAATTGCAAATATATTTTTTAGCTTTTTGATAGCTTTGTTTGGGGTATTTTTTATAATTTATTTAGTAAATTTTATTCACATTAGCCCTTGGCTTGTTTTGGATGTTAAAATTTGCTTTTGCTTGTATGCTTTAAATGTGATTTTAGGCTTATATAATGGGATTTTGGGCATTCACGCTTTTAGTAAAAATAAAATGTATTTGCTTTCATTTCGTCAAGCTTTTTCAAGCTTGATTAGCGCATGTTTTATGTTAATTTTATATTATTTTTATAAGCCTTTAATCTCTTATGCTCCGCTAAGTGCGCTATTTGCGAGTATTTTAATTTTATTTAGTTCTTTATTGCTTGCTAAAAAACTAAACACAAAAATAAAATTTCAATTTAATCTTTTTTGCTTTGATAAACTTAAAATTTTATGTAAAGCTGGTGCATTTTCAAGCCTTACTTTATTAGCACAGAGTATTTTAAATAGCGTGGAGTTGTTGTTTTGTAATATCTTTTTAAATGCTGCTTCTATGGGGCTTGGAGCTGTTTTAAAGACTGTGGTTATTTTTATTGTTTCATTTATTGGGGCGGTGGCGCATTCGTATATGGCGCGTTTTATAGAGCTTTATTCTAAAAATAATATTAAGGCTTTGTTAGCCGAGCTTGCTTTTAGTTCTAAAATTTTATGTTTTATTTGTGCTGTGCCTATTGCCGTTTTTATGGTGTTTTGTAAGGATTTTTACACTCTTTGGCTGCCTTTTAATAAAAGCGAGGTTTTGCTTATTTCAAATCTTACGCTAATTAGCCTAATTCCTGCTAGCTTGCTAGCTTGTATGCAATTACTAATAAATCTAAGCCCCGCTTTAAATAAGCAAAAAAACTCAAGCCTTGCTATGGTAATTCTTAGCTTAATTACGGCGATTGCTTTATTTGTGGCGTTAAAATTTTTTAATGCTGGTTTAATGGAGATGTTTATAATCTCAGCCTTGCTTTATAGCCTAAAAATCATCGTTTTTGATATTGTCAATGCTGCTGTTATTTTGGGGGTTAAAATTTCTAGTTTTGTTTATTTGTTTTTAAGAAATTTTGGGGTTTTTGCCTTAATTTTAACGATTTTAGCCTTGTTAAAGACGCAAATTTTAAATATCAACTCTTGGCTAAGCTTGATATTTTTTTGTGCTTTATTTTTGCTTTTTGCTTATTTGATGGCGTATTTTTTATTGTTTAATAGCTATGAAAAAACTTTATTTAAAAACAAAATTAAGGGGCATGTAAGGCTTTAAAATCTATTATATTATTTAATAAATTTATTGTATAATATAATTTATTCTTACAAATATCATAATTAGAAAGCATTTAAAAGAAACGGAGATTAGATGAGTAAATTAGACAAAACAAAAACAATATTAGATGAGCTTAGAACTTGGCGTAATTATGCGATGACTTCTTTAATCGCTCTAATTGCGTTTAACTTTACTCAAAATAATAAAATCAATACTTGGTTATTATATTTACTAGCTTATCAGCCATTCTTGTGCTTAGCATCTTTATTATTTTTTTACAAATTAAAATAAACAAAACAATTAAAGAATTAGAGGAGCTTTGAAATGGAAATTTTAACTATTTGCGTAATCTTATTTAGCTTTTTTTCTTTTTTTACCGCATTTTATATAGCACTACAAAACAAATAAGCTAGATTAATCTTTCTTTTGCTAGGTTACCTGCCATCTTGCTAATTTGCCACCTTTTTTGCTCTTAGAATTAAAGTAAAAAGTAGGCAAAGTTCTTGGCGTTAGTATTCAAACTCTTAGAAATTGGGATAAAAAGGGGTGTTTTAAGTGAAAATTTGTTTTGTGATTTCTAATTTGCGTGGTGGTGGGGCTGAGCGCGTCATAAGCGTGCTTAGCTCGCATTTTGCTGATTTTTATGATACTAGCTTAGTATATTTTGAGCAAGAAAAACCATTTTATGAGCTAAATCCAAAGATAAATTTAATTTCATTAAAAACGCCAAAAAATAGAATTTTAAAAATTTTATATAAAATTTTCAAAATCCGTAAAATTAGCGCAAAGCACGATATAATCATCTCTTTTATGGATACCACAAATATTTTAGTTTTATTTTCTTGTGCATTTTTAGGCAAAAAAATATTTATTAGCGAGCATTCTAGTTATGATGCAATAGGCTTTAAATTAGGGCTTTTAAGGCGGATTTTTTATCCATTTAGCAATGGTCTTAGCGTTTTAAGTAAGCAAGATTTTGAATATTTTACTTTTGTGAAAAATAAGGCCATAATCTACAATCCTTTTGCTTTTTATAAAGAATTTAGCGAGCAAGAAAATTTTAATAAAGAAAATTTGATTATTTTTGTTGGAAGGTTAGAAGATATCAAAGGCTGTGATATTTTTTTAAATGCCCTAAAAATCGCTGATTTAAAGGATTTTAGAGTTGAAATTTTAGGCGATGGGAGTCAAAAAAATGAGCTTGAAAGCCTAGCTAAAAACTTAAATATAAATGTAAAATTTCTTGGCTCCATAAAAGAAATTCAAAACTTTTACAAACGCGCTAAAATCATAGTTTCAAGCTCTAAAAGCGAGGGCTTGCCTAATGTTTTGATTGAAAGCATTTTTTATAAATGCCTTAGGGTCGCAACGCCTACAAATGGGGCAAAAGAGCTAATAAATGATGGCGTTGATGGCTTTTTGAGCAAGGATTTTAGCCCAAATGAACTAGCAAAAAGCATTCAAAAAGCTATAAATTGTGATGAAAAAATAAGCCAAAATGCTTATAAAAATATCGCAAATTTTAAATTAGAAAACATTTATCAAAAATGGCTTGATTTAATTAAAAAAGGCTAGAAATGAAAAAAATGGCTCTTTTTATTTACTCAATGGGTGCTGGTGGGGCTGAGCGCGTGGTAAGCAATCTTTTAGCGCATTTAGCACAAAATTTTCAAGTGCATTTAATCTTAATGAATGAAAATATTTTTTATGAAATTCCAAAAGGCGTAAAAATACATTATTTAGAACGCTCCAACCCTTATGAAAACGGCATTTTAAAGCTTTTAAAACTGCCATTTTTAGCACTTAAATATAAAAAATTATGCTTTGATTTAAAAATAGATTTGCATTTTGTTTGGATGAATAGGCCTTGTTATATTGCGAGTTTGGCGCGAATTTTTGGGCAAAAATCAAGGCTTATTATAAATGAATGCTCCACCCCAAGCGTGCTTTATCAAAACAAAAGCCTAAAAAATAAAATAAATAAAATTTTAATAAAAAAACTTTATCCCAGGGCTGATTTTATCTACACAAATAGCAGCGGGGCTTTTTATGATTTAAAAGATAATTTTTTAATAGATGCTAATAAAATGAAAATTTTGCCAAATGCCATAAATTACGCGCTAATTAAAGAAAAAATGAATGAAAAAATAAACTTAAATGAGCCTTTTATTTTAAGCGTTGGCAGGCTTGATGAGGGCAAAAATCACGCCCTTTTAATCAATGCTTACGCAAGATTAAAAAGGCAAGATAAAAACGCCCCAAAGCTAGTAATAATCGGCGATGGAGAATTAAAAAATATTTTAAACGAACAAATAAATAAGCTTAATTTACAAAAAGATGTGCTTTTGCTTGGATTTAGAAAAAATCCTTATGCTTATATGGCAAAATGCGAAATATTTGTGTTTGTAAGCCGTTTTGAGGGCTTTTCAAATGTGTTGATTGAGGCATTAGCGTGTAGAAAATGCGTAATTTCTAGTGAGCATAAAAGCGGAGCAAAAGAGCTTTTAGGGGATAATGAATTTGGCATTTTAATGCCTGTTGATGATGAAATAGCCACATTTAAGGCTATGGCAATGGTTTTAAATGATGAAAATTTACGCAAAAATTATGAAATCAAAGCAAGCCACCGCATACAAGAATTTGAGGCTAAAAACATAGCAAAAGGGCTAATAGACGAGCTTAATGCCTTTTTATAACAAGGCTTAATTACAATTTATCCTAATAGGCTTTAAAATTTTAAATATTCAAGCTTTTATCAAAATATCATCAAAAAAAGTAGAATTAAAAAAGTTATTTATTTGTAAAATATTCAAATTAGCTTGGTTATAATGCTTGATTTTTGAAACTCAAAAAGGGGCAATAATGATAATAAACGCCTTTTTATCAATGGCCGGGGCGGCTTTTTGGTTTTTGGTTTTTGCTGTGGCTTGCGGGGCGGCGACTTTTATTGAAAGTGCTTATGATACGCCAACGGCTTGGGCTATGGTGTATGGGACGGCGTGGTTTGGAGTAATTCAGTTAATTTTAGGGCTAAACTTAATTTACAATCTTAAAGAATATAGATTTTTTACTCTTAAAAAACTTCCTATCTGTGCTTTTCATCTTGGTTTTTTGTTTATTTTAGTTGGCGCTGGGATTACGCGGTATTTGGGTGTAGAGGGCTTGATGCATATAAGAAATGGCGCTAGTGTTAGTGAGTTTGGCACGGCTCAAAGCTTTGTGCAATTGCGCGCTATTAGCGATGGTATGAGCTATTTAAAAGCAAGGCCTATTTATGTTTCCAAGCTTAGCGGTAATGATTTTAAAATAGATTTAGATGTAAATGGCAAAAAAGCTAGCTTAAAATATGAAAAATTTGTCCCAAATGCCATTTATGAATGGCAAGAAAATAACGCAACAAATGCTATGCCTTTGCTTGAAATTATGTTTTCAAACGATAAAAACGCGCGTAAAATAGCCCTTAGCAGTGGCGATAAAATCGATCTTGGTGGCATAGAGTTTAGCTTTGATAAAGACCAAAACCAAAGTAAAAAACAAAATTACATAAACATCAGCTTAGAAAATGGCAAATTTTATCTTAGTAGCGATCAAAATTTAAGCTATATGAAAATGGCTGATATGTCAAATGGCACATTAGAAAACAACGCAAAGCACGAGCTTAACGACACCAGGCTATTTACGCTAAGGCGCGCTGATGAGAGTTTAAATTTTGCTTTTTCTAAAATGTTAAAGGGCGCAAAGCAAGAGCTAGTTAGTGCTAGCCACGGCCAAATGGGGCAAAATGCTTTTCTTAGCACGCTTAGCTTTAATGATAAAAGCAAGCAAGTAGCGATTTTTGAAAATGCTATGCCAAGTATGGCAAGCATTGATGGGGTAAATTTTGAACTTTCTTTAAATCCTATAAAAATAGAATTACCATTTAGCATAAAGCTTGATAAATTCGAGCTTTTGCGCTATGCTGGGTCAAACTCGCCTATGAGTTATAGCTCTTTTGTCAAAATCCAAGATGAAAAAACCGGAGATTATGATTACCACATTTATATGAACCATGTTTTAGATCACGGCGGGTATAGATTTTTTCAAAGTAGCTATGATCAAGATGAACAAGGCACTATTTTATCAGTTAATCGCGATCCTGGCAAATGGCCGACATATCTTGGCTACGCGCTTTTAGGGATTGGCTTTTTCTTTAATATCTTAAATCCGCATTCGCGTTTTTCTAAATTATCAAAGAGCATAAGAGAGCAAAACCAAAACCCCAAACAAAATAAAAATGAAATTTCAAAATCCCCAAAAAGCGCGCCTAAAATCCTTGCGCTTTTTGCTCTTATTATTGCTATATTTTCGCCAAATACCCTAAAAGCTAGCGATGTAGCAATAAACAGCCAGCACGCAAAAATTGCTAGCACTTTAATAATCCAAAGCTTTGATGGGCGTATGAAGCCTTTTGATACTTTAAGCTATGAGCTTTTAAATAAATTATACAGAAGCACTAGTATTGATGGCATGAGCGCAAATGAAGCGATTTTATCGATGACTTTATTGCCTAGTAAATGGCGCGCTACGCCTATAATTAAAATAAGCGATGATGAGATAAAGCGTTTATTAAATATCCCACAATCCCAAAATTACGCTAGCTTTAATGACTTTTTTAGCCTTAGCAATAAAGGCAGCGATTATAAGCTTTTAGCACTAAGCCAAGAGGCTAATCGCAAGCCACTAAGTGCGCGCACACGGCTAGATAAAGAAATTATTAAAATTGATGAAAAAATAAATATTTTGTATATGATTTTTGCTGGGGAGTTTTTACGCATAATTCCAGCACAAAACGACCCAAGCAACACCTGGCATTCGCCCACATCAGCTCTTAGCACGCTAAGTGGCGATGAACAAAAACAAATTTTAATCTTATTACAAGATTATTTTAGCAAGGCCACACAAGCAATTAGCGATAACAACTGGCAAGAAGCAAACCAAGCCTTAGAAAATTTAAAAGCCTATCAAGTAAAATACGGCGCAAATATTATGCCAAATCAAGCACATATAAAAGCTGAGCTACTTTTTAATGAATTGCAAATTTTTTCTAAGCTTACTGGCGTTTATTTGTTAGCTGGGCTAGCGTTATTAGCGGTGGTGTTTATTCGCTTGGCAAGCAAATGGCGTTTAAATATTATTTTTAAAATAGTTTATGGCATAAATATTTTAGCCTTTATCTTACATACAGCAGGGCTTGCGCTTAGGTGGTATATTAGCGGGCATGCGCCGTGGAGCGATGCTTATGAGAGTTTGGTTTATATAGCGTGGGCGCTTGCGCTTTCTGGGATTTTGTTTTCTAGGCGTTCTGCTATTTCATTAGCACTTAGTACTATTTTGGCTGGGTGTGTGCTTTTTGTGGCTCATCTTAGCTGGATTGATCCACAAATTACAAATTTAATGCCAGTTTTACGCTCGTATTGGCTGACAATCCATGTAAGCGTAATCACAGCAAGCTATGGATTTTTAGGGCTTTGTAGCTTGCTTGGGATTTTTACTCTTTTACTTTTTAGCTTACAAAATCGCTATAAAGAAAATATTCAATTTAGCCAAAATATCTTAGAAGCTACGCGCATAAATGAAATGGCGATGATTTTAGGGCTTGGCTTGCTCACAGTTGGTAATTTTTTAGGCGGTGTTTGGGCTAATGAAAGCTGGGGGCGTTATTGGGGCTGGGATAGTAAAGAAACTTGGGCTTTAATTAGCATTTTGGTTTATGCGGCTGTGTTGCATATGCGTTTTATAAAGGCGCTAAACTCACAATACGCCTTTGCTGTTGCGTCAATGTTTGCTTATTGGAGCATTATTTTTACATATTTTGGGGTGAATTTTTATCTTAGCGGGCTTCATAGCTATGCAGCTGGTGATGTGGTTCAAATTCCAACCTTTGTTTATATTAGCGTAATTGCTATGATAGCTCTTGCCTTGCTAGCTTTGCGCGGTAAAGTTTATTCAAAAAAATTATAATTTTGCTTAAATAAAATTTAGCTCTTTAAATTAGGGCTAAATTTTAAAATTTGGAGTTTAAAATTTTAAAATTTTTAGCATTTTTAAATGTATGCGCGCTATAATTGCGCGCAAATTTCAAAAAAAGGAAAACAATGGCGATCACTGTTTATTACGACAAAGACTGCGATCTTGGCATTATAAAATCCAAAAAAGTTGCGATGATAGGTTTTGGCTCACAAGGTCATGCGCACGCTGAGAATTTACGCGATAGTGGCGTTGAGGTAGTAGTTGGATTAAGAAAAGGTGGCACAAGCTGGGGCAAGGCTGAGGCTAAGGGCTTTAAGGTAATGGAGGTTAGCGAGGCGACAAAATACGCTGATGTTATAATGATTTTGACCCCAGATGAATTACAAGCTGATATTTTTAAGGCTGAAATTGAGCCAAATTTAAAAGAAGGCAAGGCTATTGCTTTTGGGCATGGTTTTAATATACATTTTGGGCAAATCGTGCCACCAAAAGGCATTGATTGTATTATGATAGCTCCAAAAGCACCAGGGCATACTGTAAGAAGCGAGTTTGTAAATGGCGGAGGCATACCTGATCTAATCGCCATCGCCCAAGATGCAAGTGGCAAGGCAAAAGACATAGCCCTAAGTTACGCAAGCGCGATAGGCGGAGGCAGAAGCGGGATAATTGAAACCACATTTAAAGCAGAAACCGAAACTGATTTATTTGGCGAGCAAGCTGTGCTTTGTGGTGGGCTTTGCGCGCTTATAAATGCTGGTTTTGAAACGCTAGTAGAAGCTGGCTATGAGCCTGAAATGGCGTATTTTGAATGCCAGCACGAGATGAAGCTGATTGTGGATTTAATCTTTCAAGGCGGTATGGCTGATATGAGATATTCTATTTCAAATACGGCTGAGTTTGGGGATTATGTAAGTGGCAATCGCGTAGTAAATGAAAGCTCAAAAGCTGCAATGAAGCAAATTTTAAAAGAAATCCAAGATGGCACTTTTGCTAAAAATTTTATCTTAGAGCGTAAGGCTGGCTATGTGCAAATGAACGCACAGCGCAATATCACAGCCAATTCCTTGCTAAGCAAAACCGGCCAAAAACTTCGTGCGATGATGCCGTGGATTGCAAAAGGCAAAATTATCGATAAAGATAAAAACTAAGTTAAAATTTTGAAAAAATCATCAAAAATAGCCACAGCCAAAAAAAAGCCTATGGCTAAAAAAACCATTAAAAAACAAACAAAACCAGCTAGAAATTTCACAAAAACATCTGCTGGGATCTCTTTTGTTATTTTCGTGCTAATGGCTGTGCTTTGGCTTGGTATAGTCTATTATATGCTAAGCAATAAAACTTCATCCAAGCAAGCTCCCATAATAGCAAAAAGCAATATCACCAAAGAAAATATTCAAAAAACCAATCAAAGCACTCAAAATTTAGTGCGCGATACTAGATTAGATGAGGCCCTAGAAAAACTAAGCCAACAAGCAAAAAACCAAACACAAAATTTACAAATCAATACAAAAATCAAAGCCAAAAGCGCAAAATTAGTCATTATAATGGACGATATTTCACTAAAATCGCAAGTTGATGAAATAAAATCCTTAAAAATAAAAATTACCCCATCGATTTTTCCGCCCTTTAAATCCAGAGAGCACACAAATCTTTTAGCTGATGAGTTTAAAACCTATATGGTGCATTTGCCGCTAGCTGCTTATAACTACAAAGACACCACAGGCGCGCTAAGCCAAAACGCCACGCCATCACAAATAAAAAAACGCATTAAAGAAATTAAAAAACAATTTAAAAACCTAAAATACATCAACAATCACACCGGCTCAGCCTTTACTCAAAATTACAAAGCCACTAAAATTTTATTAAAAGAACTAAAAGCACAAGGCATAAAATTTGTAGATAGCAAGACAACCCCAAACTCAGCCGTGCCAAAAGCAAGCCAAGAATTAGGGCTAAGCTATGTGTATCGCGATGTTTTTTTAGATAACGAACAAAACGAAAAAAGCATTTTACGCCAATTACAACTAGCCATCAAAATAGCCAAAAAAGAAGGCCACGCCATAGCGATTTGCCACCCATACCCAGCTACTTTTAAGGCCTTAAAAAAAGCGCAAGATAAAATGTTTGAAGATATTGAAATTGTATATTTGGATGAAATTTATGGACTTTATAACTAATATTCCGCCTTGCTTAAAGCGCATTAAAAATCCGCCAAAAAAGCTATATTTTAAGGGCGATTTATCGCTTTTAGAGCGTCCAAAAGTAGCCATTGTAGGCTCGCGCGCTTGCTCAAAATACACACAAAATTTAATCCTTAGCCTAGCTAGTGCTTTAAAAAATGCTGGCGTTTGTGTGGTAAGCGGAGCAGCTATCGGCGCTGATATTTACGCCCATCAAGGCGCTTATCCGCTCACAATAGCTGTATTTGGCAATGGTTTAGATGAAATTTACCCAAAGCAAAACGCCAAAATGATAAATGAAATTTACACGCGTTGCCTAGCCCTTAGCGAATACGAACCAAGCCAAAAAGCCCATAGCGCGTTTTTCTTACAAAGAAATCGCATTGTAGTAGGGCTTAGCGATGCTGTCGTAGTAGCTCAAGCTGATATAAAATCTGGCTCAATGAGTAGTGCGATGTATGCTAAAAATGCTGGCATTGGGCTTTATGGATTTGGGCAAAGAATGGGCGAGAGCGATGGGACTAATCTTTTAATAAGCAAAGGGCAAATGAGCTTAATTGCTGATATAGACGAGTTTGTGAGCAAATTTTCATCTACGGATTTCCCCGTTAATAAAGAGCAAAATAAAGATGAATTATTAGAATTTATTAAACAAAATCCTAGCTTTAATGCTTCTTATGCGCGTTTTGGGGATAAAATTTTTGAATACGAAGTAGAGGGCAAAATCGCAATAGATGGCGCTTTTGTAAGGGCGTTATGATAGTTGGGCTTGATATTGGCTTAAAGCGCATAGGCGTGGCTATTTGTGTAAATGGCGTGATTTTGCCAAGCACACCTTTAATGCGCCAAAACCGCAAGCAAGCAGCTAGGGATTTAGATGTAATGCTAAAAGAAAAAAATGCAAGCAAGGTGATAGTAGGAATCCCAAAAGATGGCTCTTGCCAAGATGAAATGACTAGGCGCATAAAGCATTTTATGAATCTTTTAGATACTAAGATAGAAATTATTTTTGTTGATGAGAGTTTTTCTAGCGTTCAAGCTAGCCACAAAATACAAGAAAAAGCCATCAAAAGCCATAAAAATGGGCATTTAGACAGCCTTGCAGCTTGTGAGATATTAAGGCGGTATGTAGAGGGCGCAAATGAGCTTTAAAGACGATTTATCAAGTATTTTAGGCGCAAATTTTAATGAAGTTTGGCAAAGTTTTTTTAGCCAAAAACAGGTAGGATTTTTCATAAGTGCGCTAGGTTTAGAGCAAAAAGAGCGGATTTTTACTGAGTTTAAAGAGCTAAATTTAAAAGAAATTTTGCCAAATTTTTATCTTGTTGGTGGCACAAAAAAGCCAATTTTAAGCGCGTCAAGCTCTTTTAATGAAGGGCTAATTTACATACAAAATCCAAGCTCATATTTAAGCGCGCTAAATCTAAATGCGAGCTTAAATGATGAAATATGCGATATGTGCGCAAGCCCTGGTGGCAAAAGCATCGCGCTTTGTGCTTTGTTTGCTTTAAATTTTAAAAATTATGAAAAAAACGCATTAAAATTTGCTTGTATTGAAGCTAACAAAGATAGATTTTTTAGCCTTAAAAAAAATCTTTTAAAATATTCCCTAACAAATATCAAAACCTTTAATAAAGACGCAAGAAGCATATCGCGCACTTGTAAAGAGCGTTTTGATCGCATTATTTTAGATGCGCCTTGTTCGTCTTATTCGCATTTTAGTGAAAATTTTAAAGAAAAATCCATTAAAGAAATAAAGGCTCTATCTAAATTGCAAAAAGAGCTTTTAAATGCAGGACTAGGCGCTCTTAAATGCGGTGGCGAGCTAGTTTATAGCACTTGTACTTTTTATCCCCAAGAAAACGAGCAAGTAATCCAAAACGCGCTTAATTCAAAATTTAAAATACAAATTTTAAAGCTTGATTTTTTACCACAAAACGCAAGGCAAAATGACTTTGGCGCGCTAATTTTGCCAAATGAAATTTACGATGGATTTTTTATAACGCGCATTAAAAAATTAGCCTAAATTTTAAAATTTAATGCCAAATTTTAAAATAAACCTGCGCTATTTTAAAATTTAGCGCCAAATTTTAAAAATCAAAAAGCGGATTTTCACCTCTTATGCCACAAATTTCATAGCCCTTAGCACTTAAAACTCGCCCCTTTGCTGTGCGCTGGATATAGCCATTACTTAGCAAAAACGGCTCTAAAACATCTTCAATCGTATGCTCATCTTCGCTAAGCGCAGCTGCTATCGTGCCTAGTCCAAGTGCCTTGCCGCCGCTATTTGCAAGTAAGGCCAAATATCTTAAATCCATCTCATCAAGCCCTAAATCGCTCACCCCTAATGCTTTTAGTGAGCTTTGTGCGCGCTTTTTATTTATGTGATTTTCACCTGCCACATCGGCATAATCGCGAATGCGCCGAAGCAATCTAAGTGCGATGCGTGGCGTACCGCGACTTCGTTTGGCTATTTCAAGCCCTGCTTCATCATCGCAAATTTTATTTAATTTAATAGCAGCAGCGCTTATGATTTTGGCAAGTTCATCATTTGTGTAAAATTGCAACCTAAAAGCAAGCCCAAAGCGATCCCTAAGTGGCGCGCTGATATTACCTGCGCGCGTAGTAGCTCCAACTAGCGTAAAATGCGCTATATCCACTTTTATTGTTTGTGCTGCTGGGCCTTGACCAATTATTATATCAAGGCGAAAATCCTCCATTGCTGAGTATAAAATTTCTTCAATCGCAGGACTTAGGCGGTGAATTTCATCGATAAAAAGCACATCGCCTTCTTCAAGGTTTGTTAAAATTGCTGCTAAATCGCCTGATTTTTCAATCATCGGCGCAGCACTTACTTTGATATTTGCGCCCATTGAATGCGCGATTATATGCGCTAGGGTCGTTTTGCCAAGTCCTGGCGGCCCATAAAAAAGCGTGTGATCTAGGCATTCTGCACGCTTTTTAGCAGCTTGTAGGCTAATGGCTAAATTGCTTTTAATTTTTTCTTGCCCGATATATTCATCAAAACTAAGTGGTCGCAAGCTTTGCTCGGCATTTTCTTCAAGGTTTAGTTTTTGAATTTCAACTATTCTATCCATTCATTCTCTTTTTAAAACGGCTTAAAATTTCAAGTTTAAAATTTGCTATAAAAGCTCGGCTACTAGCTCTACCCAGTTTTGGCATCTTAGTTTAGAGTTTGCCACATTTAAAGAATTGTTTAATTGCATTTTACACGCTGAGCATTCGGTGCTTACGATATTTGCGCCTGTGTTTATTAGTGTATTTGCGCGTTTTAAGCCAACTTGCTTGCTTAAATGATAATTTTGGCTTTGCATCGTTACTCCGCCAAAACCACAACAACTTACATTATCGCCTGTTTCAACTACCTTAAATGCGGCATTTAAAAGCACGCGCGGTTCTTTAAAAACCCCTTGCATTTTTCTTGCGTGGCAAGGATCGTGGTAGGTGATGCTTAGCAAGCTTTTATTTTTTTCTAAAATGCTTGCTAGGTCTGTAAATTTTACAAAATACTCACTAGCTAAATATATTTTTTTTACTACATTTTTGGCTCTATTTTGCCAAAACTCATCATCTTCAAATAGCCTTACATAATCAACCTTAATCATCGCCGAGCAAGTGCCCTCAGCTATGATTATAGCCTCACAGCTTTGTAAAATTTTCTCAAAATATTCTATGTTTTTTTTAGCATTATATTTAGTCGTGGCAAAATCGCCCGTAAAATAAGCAGGCGCGCCACAACATGCTTGCTCTTTCATCAAATGCGCATTTATATTTAATTTTTTTAAAATTTTTAATAATCCATCGCCGATAGCGGTGTAGGCGTAGTTTGCCATACAACCAATAAAAATTCCCACACTGCGATTTGAGCCATTATCTATAAACTCGCTATAAGAGTTTAAAAAGCTTTTTTTGCTCGCACTTGGCAATAAACGCTCTTTTTTTATCATCGGCAAAGAAAATCTTGGGCGCATATTTGGATTTTTATTATTTAATTTAAAATTTGTATTTAAAAAATTAGAGTTTTTTGCCTCATTTTCAAGGTTTGGCAGAGCATTTTCAAGCTTAAAGCCACAGCTTTGAAAAACATAACCCATTTTAGCGACAAAATCCATAACCTTTCTATGCCTAAGCAAATAAAAAAAGACTTTTTTATACCAGGTAATGCCGTATTTTTGGGCTAAATCAAAGCGAACATTTTCTATCATTTCATCAGTAGCTAGCGAGCTAGGGCAAACATCAACGCAATTTGTGCATAAAAAACAGCTCTCAAATATGCGCTTGGCATTTTTATCAAGGCTTAGCTCGCCATTTTTATACGCCCCGATTAAATCCAAAAATCCGCGCGGGCTTAGTGCTTCATCGCCACTAATGCCAAAAATAGTACAAGTTGGTTTGCATTTACCGCATTTTACGCAAGCATCACTAATGGCTGAAAAATTAAATTTTGATAAATTTTGCATTTTAAATCCAAATTTTTGGGCAATTTTAGCATAAATTATTCGTTTTTATTAAGTTTTAAGGCGCATTACAAGGCAAAAAATTATTTTGTTGTGGCGTCTATTACTAGGTGTTGGGGGATTTTTATTATTTGTGGATTAAGCGGGCGAAAGGCTTCGTTGTCGTATTCTAGGTCTTTTTGATAGCCATTTAGCTGATCAGCAATTAATAAAAGCCAATCAATTAGCTCCGTGCTTGCGATATTGTGATCGCCGTGTTCTTCCATAGTATCGCCTATAATGCTCATACAAAGCCTAGTTACACGCTCTACATCATCTAATTTTAAAAATTTCGCGGCCGAATGGACATTTGAGAAAATTCTAAAAAGTTCTTGGAGATTCATAGGGAAATTTTGTTCATTATTTAAGCCGATTATCAATGGCTCTAAGGCTGTGGTCATTACATTAAAATGGGTCATAAATTCATTTATAATATCAAGGTCATAATCTATTTCAAGCTGTTCTAAAATACCCATTTTTTATCCTTGCAAAAATTTAAAGGCGCATTCTAGCAAATTTTTGATAAAAGCTAACAAAATAAAAGAAAATTTCATCTTAGCTTGCTATACTTTCGCAAAAATTTCAAGGTCAAAAATGAATAAAATAACGATAAATACTTTATTTGCCAAAAAAGGTAATGAAAAAATCGTAATGCTAACAGCTTATGATGCGCTTTTTGCTAGGCTTTTTGATGATATTGTGGATATGATTTTAGTCGGCGATAGCTTAAATATGAGCTTTGGTGGTAATGACGAAACGATTAGTTTAAGCCTTGAAGCTATGATTTATCACGCTTGTGCTGTAAAAAAGGCGGTAAAACACGCTTATTTGGTGGTTGATATGCCTTTTGGGAGTTGCGTGAGTGTGGATTTGGCGCTTAAAAATGCTATTAAGGTTTATCAAAAAACTGGCTGTGATGCCGTTAAAATCGAAGGTGGAGCAGAGTTTGCGCCAATAATTACAGCCTTAAATAACGCAGGCATTAGCGTAATGAGCCATATAGGGCTAAAACCTCAGTATTCACGGCAAATGGGCGGTTTTAAGGTTCAAGGTATCAATAACGCACAAGCCTTGCTCGATGATGCAAAAATCCTAGAAGATGCTGGTGCAAAAATGCTTTTGGTTGAAGGAACTATCGCCCAAGTAGCCACTCAAATCACGCAAAACTCAAATCTGCCAGTAATTGGCATAGGATCAGGCGCAAACACCGATGGGCAAGTGCTTGTGTGGAGCGATATGCTAGGCTTTTTTGAAAATTTTAAACCAAAATTTGTAAAGCAATTTTTAAATGGGGCAGATTTAGTGCGCCAAAGTGTAAATGAATACGCAAAACAGGTGCGTAGCGGAGAGTTCCCATCAAGCCAACACGAATATAAATTTCAAGGATAACAATGCAAATAAATGTCCCAAACTCACAAATAATCGACATTCGCCTAGCAAGCGAATGGCATGAAACAGGCATTATAGAAGGCTCTAAGTTAATTACTTATGAAATGGCTAGTGGCAAGATAAATCCGCTTTTTGTAATGAAAGTAGCACAAAATTTCTCAAAAGATGACAAAATTGTGCTCATTTGCCACTCTGGCATAAGATCGCGCGCGGCTGTTGATTTATTAAGGGCGAATGGCTTTAAAGATGTATCAGATGTGCCAGGCGGGATTTATAATTACACTAGACTTGGTGCTAAATTAATAAAATACGATGGCTAAGGCTTTTAAGCTAATAAAGGATTAAAATGCCAGCTACTTACACGCTAATTGGCATAAATTTTATAATTTATTTTTTACATTATTATGTGTTTTATGCGCCGGAATTTTCGCTAATTTTTGGCTTAAATGCTTTGTTTTTTAATGGCGCGTGGTGGCAAGTGCTTAGCACGATGTTTGTTCATGGCTCTTTGGTGCATTTGCTTATGAATATGGTGGTGCTTTTTCAATTTGGTGCTTTGATTGAGCGTGGCATTGGCGCGCTTAGATTTTGCCTTTTATATATATTTGGTGGGATTTTTACTAGTTTATTAAGTCTTAGTTATTTGCTTTTTAATGATGTAAATATGGTTGGCGCAAGTGGCGCAATATCCGTGCTTTTAGGCTTTTTGGCATTTTATGATAGAGCTAGTGCTAAGGGCTTGTTTATTGCTTTAATGCTTATGAGTTTTGCTCCGCTTTTGCTTGGGGTAAATGTGGCGTGGTATGCCCATTTATTCGGCTTTGGCGTGGGTTTTGGTGCTGGATTTTTAAGGAAAAGATATGGAGTTTTTTAATTTAATATGGCTTTGTGAAAATGAGGGAAATTTTAAACGCAAGCAAGAAATATTTAATGAACTCTATCAAGCTTTTAAAAATGGCGATTTTGATGAATATATCAGCTTTTTAAATACCACCAGCACAGAAAATATCAAAAAATTTCAAAATAAACTCAACCAAAATGAGCTAACAAAGCCAAGCTATGCTGGGTTTTGCGAGGTTTATAGCTTACAAGATTTACCAAGAATAAAAGCCGATAAAAAAGCCCTTTTACTTCATTCAATCGCGCATATTGAATACAGCGCAATTGACATCGCACTTGATAGCGCGTGCGCTTTTGCGGGGCTGCCAAGAGAGTATTATGCAAACTGGCTTGAAGTAGCAGATGATGAAATGCGCCATTTTGGCTGGCTTTGTGCTATGTTAGAAAAATACGGGCTAAAATACGGCGATTTACCCGTGCATAATGGTTTATTTGTAGCCACAAAGCGCACTAGGCATTCTTTACTTGATAAAATGGCGATTTTACCGCGTCATATGGAGGCAAATGGGCTAGATTCTAATTTAAATTTAAGAGAAAAAATGAGCGCAAATGATGAATTAAAGCCTATTTTAGAGCGCATCGCAAGCGAAGAAATTATTCATGTAATAAAAGGCGATAAATGGTTTAAATACGCTTGCGTCAAAGAGGGCATAAATCCTGCAAAATGGCTAGATATCGTGCTTAGCTACTATCCAAAGGCCTTTAATAATTCGCGCAGGATAGATGAATATTCGCGCCTACAATGCGGTTTTAGTAGCGCAGAGCTAGCAAATATCAAAGCCTTAGGGCAACAATCCAAGCAAAACAGCGCGCAAACTTAAAATTTTAAGGACAAAAAATGAAAAAACTTTATTTAATCCGCCACGCAAAAAGCCTAAAAGACGGCATTACGCCAGATTTCGTGCGCCCTTTAACCAAGCGTGGTAAAAACGATGCCAAAGCCATGGCTTTAAAATTAAAAAATCTTAACCACAAGCCCGATTTAATCATCTCTTCATCAGCCAAACGCACCAGCAAAACCGCTAAAATAATCGCGCGCTATTTAGGATATAAAGGTGCTATAAAATACACTAAAAAACTGTATTCTTGTGAAATTGATGATTATATGAATGAAATTTATGCGATTAAAGATAAATATAAAAGCGTTTTTATTGTAGGCCACAATGATGAATTAAGCGAGCTTTGCGAGTATTTGAGCGGGCTTAGTTTAGAGCCTTTGCCAACTTGTGGGATATACGCACTTAAATTTAAGCTTAAAAAGTTTTCTAAAATCAAGCCAAATAGCGCAAAAATAATGTTTTTTGAACGCCCAAAAATTTTAAAGCAATCTTAAATAAATTTTAAGGTTTAATCCGCACTATTTTTGTTTGCTTTGATTTAAAATTTTGTATGAATTAAAATTTAGCATTAAATTTGGCTAAATTTTTACTAAAACTACTTAAAATTTAATAAAATAGCGCCCATTTAATTTTCATAATAAGAGAAACGATGAAACGCAATCTATCCTTGCTCTGCGATTTTTACGAATTTACGATGAGTTGCGGCTACCTAAAAAGCGGTTTTGGCGACAAAATCTGTCATTTTGATGTCTTTTTTCGTCAAATGCCAGATGGCGGCGGGTTCGTCATCGCGGCGGGTTTGGAGCAAATCATCGACTTTGTGAAAAATCTGCATTTTGATGAAAGCGATATTGAATTTTTTCGCTCAAAGGGGCTTTTTGACGAGGCTTTTTTGAGCTTTCTTAAACATTTTAAATTCACAGGCGACATTTGGGCGGTGCGTGAGGGCGAGATTATCTTCGCAAATGAGCCTATTTTAAGCGTTCGCGCAAGGGCAAGCGAGGCGCAACTACTAGAAACCTTTGTTTTGCTCTCTTTAAATCATCAAAGCCTTATCGCTACCAAAGCCGCGCGAGTGGCGTTTGCAGCGCAAAACAAGCCTATTTTGGAGTTTGGCTCACGCAGGGCGCAGGGCATTGACGCGGCACTTAAAGGCGCAAGAGCCGCATTTATCGGCGGTGTGGCGGGTTCGGCGTGCGCTTTGGCGGACAAAATTTATGGCATAAATTCAAGCGGAACTATGGCGCACTCGTGGGTGCAAATGTTTGATGATGAGCTTTGCGCCTTTAAGCGGTATTGCGAAATTTACCCACACAACGCCGTTTTGCTCGTGGATACCTACAACGCAAAACGCGGCGTGGCAAACGCTATAAAGGCTTTTAAAGAAGTGCTTGTGCCGCGTGGTATCGAAAAATTCGGCATTAGGCTTGACTCTGGCAATCTGTGTGAGCTGTCAAAATACGCTAGAAACGAGCTTGACAAAGCGGGCTTAAAGCAGTGTCAAATCATCGCTAGCGGGGCTTTGGACGAGTTTGAGATAGCAAGGCTTTTGCAAGATGGCGCAAAAATCGATATTTTCGGCGTTGGCGAACGCCTCATCACCGCTAAAAGCTCACCCGTGCTAGGCTGCGTGTATAAACTCGTGGCTGTGGAGGAAAACGGCGTGCTAGTGCCTAAAATCAAAATCAGCGAAAGCGCGGACAAAATCTCAAACCCCCATCACAAAAGGCTTTACCGCTTTTTTGACGAGCAGGGCAAGGCACTTTATGATGAGCTTTATTTAGCTGATGAAAGCCCAAATTGTGGCGAAAACAGCGCAAATGTGCAGCACAAGCCTTGTCAGCCACCTAGCGAAGTAGGCACAATCCGCAAAGGGCAAAAATGCAGCGAACTACTCGTGCCTATCTTTAAAAAAGGGCAGCTTGTGTATAAAATTCCAAGCCTTTTGCAAACTAGAGATTATGCTAGGGCGCAGTTAGAAAGATTTGATGAGGGTATAAAGAGCCTGAAAAGCCCAAAAAACTACGAATTGCGCTTGTCGGCAAATTTGCAAAGGCTCAAAAAAGAGTTGCTTGAAAAAGCGGTGCGCTGAGCTAAGGCGAGTTTAAGCTAAATTAAAATTTAAAAAGCAAGCACAAATGCGATAAAAGCGTGCTTTAAAATGAATTAAACGCCAAATTTTAATCAAATCACGCACAAATGCGCCATAAATAAAATTTAAAAATATTAAAATTTACGCTTTAAATTTTAATAAAAACACCAAAATTAAACGCCAAATTTTAATAAAAGCTTAAAAATTAAACCCTAAATTTTAATAAAAGCGCGCAAAAATGCGCCAAGCCAAAACGCTAAAATCAGCGATATCTTAATTTTTCTCTTAGGCTTTGGCGGATTTTTGGCGAAGCTGGCTTAATCCTAAATCCAAAAGCTAAGATCACAGCCACGCGCATAAGTTCTGTATTGACGCCCAAAACGGCATTTAAGGCCTTTTCATCATAGCCTTCAATCGCGCAAGTATCAATCCCCAAAATAGCTGCTTGCATCATCATATTTTGCGCTGCTAAAAAACATTGCGCCTTTGCCCAGCCATAAATATCTCTTTCATCCTTAAAACGCTCAAAAAAGCCTTCATAAGCCTTTAAATACGCCTTTTTAGCGTTTTTCGTCTTTGTTTGTTTTTCTAGCAAAACTAGCGCGCACATACTCGCTATTTGGGCGTAAATCAGCGATTTTGGCATAAATTACTACAAGTTCGCTAGCACTTGTGATTTGGATTTGATCCCAGCAAGCCTTGCGGATTTGCTCGCGCAATGGAGCATCGCGCACTACTTCAAACTCCCAAGGTTCTAAACCCATAGAGCTTGGCGCAAGCACGCCAGCATTTAAAATATCGATAAAATCGCTCTCTTCGATGATTTTGTATTCATCAAAAACCTTACAAGCGTGCCTAAAAGTTAATGCTTCTTTAAAATCCATAATTTATCCTTAAAATTTTAATTTCTTCTAGCAAAATCTTCATAATCAAATATGCGTTTTAGTTCGTATTCGCCGTTATCTTTACACCATACAAGAGCAGGCAGACAAACCCCGTTAAAGGTGGTATTTTTTACCACGCTATAATGTATTTGATCTTCAAAAATCACCTTATCGCCGATTTTTAAAGGCTCTTTAATGTAAAAATCAGGCTCGCCCGCTTCAAGTCCTACTACATCGCCAGCCAAGCAAGTAGCCCCGCCAAAACGGCATTTATGCGCGTTTTTTTGCTCGTTTTTATTTAAAATTTCACCGCGCAAGGCTGGCCTATATGGCATTAGCGCAGTATCTGGCATATGGCACTGAGCTGATGCGTCTATGATGTATGTGGGGATTTCATTATCTACTACATCTAGCACGCTTGCTAGCAAATATCCGCATTGCCAGCCCACAGCCTCGCCAGGCTCTAAATATACGCTAAAATCGCTACTATATTCATTTATAAGAGAGATTAAAAGCTCTTTATCATAGCCTTGTTTGCTTATGTGATGTCCGCCACCAAAATTTAGCCATTTGATATTTTTGCGCTCTATTAAGGCAGTAAAATTTGCTTTAAAGGCGTTAAGAACTAGCTCTAAGGCCTTTGAGTTTTGCTCGCATAAGGCGTGAAAATGTAAGCCATCAAGCAAATCTAAATCATCATTTGTGGCATTTTGTAGCATTTTAGCACTTACGCCAAGCCTTGAATATCTAGCGCAAGGATTATACGCATCACACGGACTAGCTGAGCTTTGCGGATTTAAGCGCAAACCAATGCTTGCGCCGGCATTTTTAGCCTTTTTGCCAAAGGCGCGTAATTGATTTAGTGAGTTAAATATTATATGATCGCTAAGTGCGATGATTTCATCAATTTCGCTATCTTTAAAGGCTGGTGAGTAAGTATGGACGCTTTTAAAGCCAAAACTTCGCGCATATTTTGCTTCATTTAAACCGCTACAAGTTGCGCCAGCAAGGGCATTAGCGCAATTTAACATAGCAGGACTAAAAGCAAAGCCTTTTAGCGCGCATAGCACCTTTGCTCCGCTTTTTATTGAAATTTCATTTAAAATTTTAAGATTGTTGTTTAGTTTGCTTTCTTCGCAAATATAAGCAGGGGTTGGAATTTGATTAAATTTCATTGTTAGCACTTTTTAAAATTTGGCCAAAATGCTAGCTAAAATGAACTAAAATCTTGCTAAAATCTTGCCAGCAATAGCTTAAAATATTTGTGCTACATTTTGGCAAAAGGCAAGTTATGCAAGGTTTTATTTTACGCACTCAGCCAGTAAGAGATGAGGATTTATTAGTAAGTATTTTAACTCAAAATGAGCTTGTGCTGGCTTATCGTTTTTATGGGGCGCGCCACGCTAGCATTACACAAGGCTATAAGATTGATTTTGAATTAGCGCAAAAAGCGGGCTTTTTACCGCATTTAAAAGGCACGCTACATCTTGGCTATAAATGGCTTTATGAGCGCGAACGCTTGGCTGTTTGGCAGATTTTTATGCGTTTGATGTATGCGCATTTAAAAGACGCTAGCCAGCTTGAAAGCTTTTATTTTGAAATTTGCCAGGATTGTTGCGAGAAATTAAATCGCCAAAATCCCAAACGCGTGGTGCTTGAAGCTTATATTAGGATATTGGAATTTGAAGGAAGGCTTGGGAGTGATTTGCTTTGCTTTTTATGCTCAAAGGCTTGTGATGACGAGCTTTGCTTGGTGCGTGGGTTTTTGTGCGCTCATAAATTATGCCATCAAGGCGTTAGCTTTAAAAAAGCTGATATTAGTGAGCTTTTTGCTAGTAAAACTAGCGCACATTTAAGCGATGAAATAGTAAGCAAGCTTTATTATATAATGCTTGAAGGCCTTTAGTTTATTTATTAACTTTTTTTTAACTTTTTTGACTTATAATCGCCGCGCATTTTATCATAAAGGATTTAAAATGAGAAAACTTTTATTCTCTGTTGTTGTTGCGGCTACGCTTTTAAATGCTGGCATTTACGAGGTAGATCCAAGCTCACAAGTGGGCTTTGAGATTAAGCATTTAAAGCTTACTAAGGTTGAGGGTAGCTTTAAGCAATTTAGTGGCACGGTTGATTATGAAAATGGAGCCTTAAACGCGCTTGATGGCTCTGTGGAGATAAGCTCAGTAGATACAGGCATCCAAAAGCGCGATGATCATCTAAAAGCAAATGATATTTTTGATCAAGCAAAATTCCCGCAAATGAGCTTTAAAATGACGAGTTTTGCAAATGGCAAAATGAACGGAGATTTAAGTATTAAAGGCGTTAGCAAGCCTGTTGTTTTTGATGCTAGTATTCAAGAAAATGGCAAAGATTTGACAATTATCGCCACTGGCACGATTAAAAGAAGCGATTTTGGCGTGGTTTGGGAGTCTAATCTACAAGATAGTATGGTAGGCGATGAGCTAACAATAAAGCTAAATTTATTAGCAAAATCTAAATAATTAAAAGCTAGCTAGCCTTTGCTAGCTAGCTTTTAGCAAATTTTAACTTATGCTATTTGCGATTTCCCCGGCTTTTTGAAGTAATTTTGTTTTTTGGCTTTGGCTAGGATTGCCATAAATTAACTCATTCATAATTTGCATAAAATCAAAACTTTTAAACAATCTCTCATCATCTTTTAGCTGTTTTTGAAGCTTTTTTGAAAGAGCGCTAAAATCATCGTTTTTGATATTTTTAAAATTTTCATTTAAGCTCTCATCTAGCATTTGTTTAAAATTTGCGCCTTGGTTTAGCTTGGCTTTTGCATTTTGCGCCCTTAGTTGGTTTAGCGTGTTTTGAACTTGCATTTTTAACCCTTTTTAGCTTAATGCTTTAAAGCCAGCAAATTTCATTCCTTTTGGCTATGAAATTTCATTTACGGCTTGAACTACGAGAAATTCATTATATTCGCTGCCGTTATAGCGCGTGTAAATTTCTTTATCTATGCTAGTTATTTTTAAGCCAACTTGCTTGAATATTTCATCAATTAAAGCCTCATCATAAAAAGAAAAAAGCAAATCTTTGTGGGATGCTCTCGTGGCTTTGTAGAGATTTTGAGAAATTTGAATGCTTTGGGTTTTTAAGCCATCATTTACGCTTCTAAAATTTACACAAACTTGCCCGTGCTCATTTAAAATAGATTTAAACTCTTTGAGCAAATTTTGTGCAATTTGTGGAGTAAAAAGATGTAAAATGCCCCAAGACACGATAGCATCTACTTTTAATTCAGGTAATAACTGCTTTAAGGTTTTATTTTTATTGTTTAAAAGTATAAGCTCTGCTTTGGCTTTTGTTGCGTTTTCATTTAATCTTTCAAAAGATTTTTTTAGTGGCAGTTCGTTTATATCTACGCCAATAATTGTTTTAATCCCAGCGCGCAAAAACACATCTAAATGCCTGCCAGCCCCACAGCCAAAATCCAGCGCGCTAGTAAATTTATTTTTAAAAATAAAGCGTGTAACATTTTCGTTTGGATAAATTAAATCACCTTGCATCACAAAATCTTGCCAAAGCGCCAGACTTTCGTGGTAATCTTTAATATCATTCATTCTAAGCTCCTTAAAATTTTAAAATTAAAATTACAATTTAAACTCATTCATTAAAATTTGTGCATTTTCTAAGCATTCTTGGCTAGTATCAGCTACCATAATCGCATAACCGCGCCACATAATGCTAGCTCCATTTGTAACCTTACATAAATTACGATTTATATTGCATTCGTATTTTATTATGCCAAGTTCATTTTTTAAGGCATTAAAATTTGGGATTTTCACCTCGCCCTCGCAGTCAAAATACCTAATAATTGCGTGCTTAAAAAAGCGTGGCTCAAAATCAAAAGGCTTTTTTAAGCTTAGATTTATCCATTCTTTTATCATATTTATACCTGTGGTAATTTGAACAAAGGTGCTTGATAAATAATGCCCGCTCGGGCGTGGCGAAATTTCTATTATAAAAGGCTCGCTATTTGGCGTGATGATTATATCAGCGTTTAATAAAGAATTTTTAAGCTTTAAGTTTGTGGCTATTGCTTGAAGGCTTTGGCTGATTTTTTTTATTTCTTTTGCGCTGATATTGCCTATGCTTTGGCGATATGGCAAGGGCGTAAGAAGTTTTTGCCTTAATAAAATATGCTTATAGCGACCATCAATCACCACGCCATCAAGCCCGTATTCTACGCCCTCAACTAGCGTTTGAGCTAAAAAATCGTTATTTTTAAGATCTTTACCGCACAGAAATTTTTCTAATTCGCTTAAATTTTTTACTGCTATTACATCTTTGTTACCGCTACCAAAACGCGGTTTGATGATTAAAGGGTATTTAAGCTTACTTAAATCTAAATCATCACTAATTAAAAAACAATCTACTTTTTTCAAAATTGTTTCTCTTTTATGATAATTTTGGGATAGTACCCCCCCCCCCCCAAGAATTTATGAAATTTTAATTTATCTGTGCAAATATCTGTGGCTATGAAACTAGCGCCTTCAAGATTAAAATGCTCTATTAAAGCAGCTGTCGTAACTAAGCACCTACCAAGCGGCACTGGCAAGATTAAATCAGGCGTTAAATTATGCTCATTTAGCGTGTTTATAATTTTTTGTGGGTTTTTGATATCCATTACAAAACTAATATCAGCTTCTTTTAAGCCTGGCGCATTTTTATTTTCGTCAAATGCAACTACCCTTAGTCCTAAGCTTTTAGCCTGGCTAATAGCAAAAATGCTCTCACTACTTGCGCCTATTAATACAGCAATTTTCATCAATTCTCCCATTAAACTACTGATATTTAAATTATTCTTTGCCGACTAAGTTTGCTACATTGACAAATAAATTAGGATGTTCTTTTTTGATTTTATCAAGCAATTTATCTAAATCTGGCTCTTTTTTAAAGTGTTCGCTATTTAATTCATCGATTGCTACGCGCCACACATCGCCAAAATCTAATGGCATATGTTGCCAAATGCTACGCTCTAAACGAAGCTCAAAGTTTTCTTTTTGCTCGTTTTTAAGCATTTTAAAAACCACATCTAAAATTTCTGCTGGCATAAAAACAAAAGGCTCTTCATCTTTAATGCAAAACCACGGGACATTAAAATTTGCTTCTTGGTTTAAAATTTTTAATTTTAATTCATTTGGACTGGTTTGTTTGATATCAAAATTTATTTGCTCATCAAGCCCTAATGTGCTTTTGAGATTTTCTAATATTTTTAAAGTTTGTTCTAGCTTTTTGCTAGTTACTAGCTCGGTTTTGAGCGCCTTTTTTCTTGGTCTTTTTGGAGCGCTTTGGCTTTTTTGGCTTTTGATTGTTGCTGGTTTTGTTGAAATTTCTTGCTTTGTTTTAGTCATTTTTGTTCCTATCGCACCATACCATTATTGCTTTTTGAGCGTGTAAGCGATTGTGAGCTTGGGCAAAAATCTCGCTAGCGTGCGCTTCAAAAACTTCTTGGCTTACCTCATATCCACGATATGCTGGCAAGCAGTGTAAAAATATGGCATTTTTGCCAAGTGCCATAATCCCATCATCTACGCAAAAACCTGCAAAATCTTTTATGCGTTTTTGTTTTTGATCTTCTTGTCCCATTGAAATCCAAGTATCTGTGGTGATTACATTAGCATCTTTTGCGGCTATTTTTGGATCGTTTAAAAGCTCGATTTTTGCTCGGCTTGTTTTAGCATTTTCAAGGGCGATTTTTAAAATTTGCTCTTTTGGTTCGTAAGATTTTGGCGTGGCGATATTAAGAGTAAAGCCGATTTTAGATGCTGCCATCAGCCAAGAATGGCTCATATTATTACCATCGCCTATGTAGGCTACTTTCATTTTAGCTAAATCTAGCCCAAGTTCTTTTAAGGTTAGTAAATCCGCCATTAACTGAACCGGATGAAAATCATCGCTAAGGCCGTTAATTACAGGCACGCCACTATATTTAGCCAGCTCTTCTAAATCGCTTTGCTTATACACGCGCGCCATTATCATATCAACCATACCGCCAAGCACGCGCGCAGTATCTTTAACCGGCTCTCCGCGCCCTAATTGAATATCTTTGGAGCTTAAAAATAAACCCTTGCCACCAAGCTGATGAATGCCAACCTCAAAGCTAACCCTTGTGCGCGTAGAGCTTTTTTCAAAAATCATAGCAAGGGTTTGCTCGCGTAAATACGGCGTGTAAATTTTGTTTAGGGTATCTTTTTTAATTTGGCTTGCAAGATCTAAAATATTTAAAATTTCATCTTTGCTTAAATCATTTAGTGTTAAAAAATGTCGCATTTTAATCCTTTTATTAAAATTTCAAGCATTATTTAAAATTTGCGCCATTTCTTTGGCGTGATAAGTAATTATCATATCAGCGCCAGCGCGTTTAATGCCCAAAAGCGTTTCTACCATCACGCGCTCATAATCAATAACTCCAAGTTTTGCCCCAGCTTTTAAAAGCGCGTATTCTCCGCTCACATTATACGCACATATCGGTAAAAGCGTGTTTTGTTTTAGTTTGCTGATAATATCTAAATAAGCAATGGCTGGTTTTACCATCAAAATATCAGCACCTTGTGCTTCATCTTCAAGGCTTTCGCGCAAGGCTTCGCGGGCATTTGCTGGATCCATTTGGTAGGATTTTCTATCGCCAAAATTAGGCGCTGAGCCAGCTGCATCTCTAAATGGCCCATAATACGCGCTTGCAAATTTTGTAGAATACGCCATTAGTGGCAAATTTTTAAAAGCATTTTCATCAAGTGCTTTTCTTAAAGTAGCGATTATTCCGTCCATCATTCCACTTGGTGCTATTATATCTGCGCCTGAGTTTGCGTGTATTAGGGCTTGTTTGGCAGAAATTTCAAGCGTGGCGTCATTATCAACTGCGCCATTTGGGCTTAAAATCCCACAATGCCCGTGATCTGTGTATTCACAAAAGCATAAATCAGTAATTAGCACAAAATCATTTGCGAAATTTTGCTTTATCGCTCTTAGCGTGCGCGCGATTATGCCGTCATTTGAGAGCGCGTCTGAGCCGATTGAATCTTTTAGTGCTGGCACTCCAAAAAGCAAAATGCTTTTAATGCCTAGCTTTTTTAAAATTTCACATTCTTTTAAAATTTCATCTATGCTAAATCTAAAAACGCCCGGCATACTTGCTATTTCATCTTTTACCCCTTCATTTTCAACTACAAAAAGTGGGTAAATTAAATCACTAAGTTTAAGTGAAGTTTCGCGCAACATATCGCGCATAAGGGGATTTTGCCTGGTTCGTCTAAGTCTTGCAAACATTTTTGTCCTTTGTCGCTAAAAAATTGCGCATTATAGCTAATTTTTAATCTTTTTAAACTTTATGCTGGCGCGATTTAAAATTTTAAATTTATTAAAATTTAGCCAAAATTACGCAATTTTGGCTACAATCTCGCCTTAAATCCAAATTTTAATGTAAAGGGCAAAAATGGCTAAATTATTTGGCACAGATGGCGTGCGCGCTCTTGCTGGTGCAGGGCTTAATGCACAGCTTGCGATGCGCCTTGCGATGGCTGCTGGGATATATTTTCGCAAAAACTCACTAACAAATAATATTTTAGTTGGTAAAGACACACGCAAAAGTGGCTATATGATTGAAACTGCCATAGTTGCAGGGCTTACAGCAGTAGGCTATAATGTGCGCCAAATTGGTCCTATGCCAACGCCAGCTGTGGCATTTTTGACAGAAGATATGCGCTGTGATGGCGGTATAATGATAAGCGCAAGCCACAATCCTTTTTTTGATAATGGTATAAAATTTTTTGATGCAAATGGCGATAAATTAAACGAACAAGCCGAAGAAGAAATAGAAAAAATTTATTATAACGATGAACAAATAGCCGCCGCGCAAGCCACAGGATTAAACATAGGCGCAGCCAAACGCATAGATGATGTAATAGGGCGATATATAGTTCATATTAAAGATTGCTTCCCGCGCCATCTTACGCTAAAAGGGCTAAGGGTGGTTTTAGATGTAAGCAATGGCGCTGCTTATAAGGTAGCACCTACGATATTTAGCGAGCTTGGTGCTGAGCTAATCGTGCTAAATGACGAACCAAATGGCGCTAATATAAATGAAAATTGTGGAGCCTTACACCCTGAAAATTTAGCCAAAAAAGTAAAATATTTGCGCGCTGATATAGGCTTTGGCTTTGATGGGGATGCTGATAGGCTTGTAGTAGTTGATGAGCTAGGGCAAGTAGTTCATGGGGACGCTTTGCTTGGGATTTTGGCTTGGTTTTTACAAAGCGAGGGGCGTTTAAGTGGCAATAGCATAGTAGCTACTGTGATGAGTAATGCGGCATTAGAGGATTTTTTAAAGCCACTTGGTATAGGGCTTGGGCGTTGTGGCGTTGGCGATAAATTCGTGCTAGAAAAAATGCGCGAACTTGGGTGTAATTTTGGTGGCGAACAAAGCGGGCATATTGTATTTAGCGATTTTGCTAAAACTGGCGATGGTTTAGTTAGTGCCTTACAAGTTGGGGCTTGCTTGTTAAAGCAAAAACAAAAAGCTAGCCAATTATTTGGCAAAATCAAGCCATATCCACAAATTTTACTCAATATAAATGTGATAAAAAAACCACCGCTTGATGAAATAAAAGGCTTAAAAGAGCTTGAAAACTCACTAAAAGAGCAGGGTATTCGCTTTTTATTTCGCTATTCGGGGACTGAGAATTTATTAAGATTATTGCTTGAAGGGCGCGATGAAAGCTTAGTGGAGGCAAAAATGAAAGAAGTAGAAAAGTTTTTCTCCTTGGCACTCAAATAAGCCTAGATCTAGCCTTGCTAAATCATAAATCCTTTATATGCTTTTTTAATTCATTAAATAAACGCTTGCCACCTTCTACATTAAGATGGTGGTTATCGCCATATAATGGCTCAACTCCATCAAAAGCGTAGCAAAATTTCTCATCACAAAGCGCATTTACAGGATCAATCACATTTATTTTTGGAAATTCTTTTGCTAGGGAATTTATTATTTGTTTATAAATTTTTACGCTTTGCTCGTAATATTCGCGCGTGATTTTACAGCTTTCATAGCGCGAAAATAAGCCAAAAGATCTACCAATACAACTACTTGGGAAAAACGGCAAGGTCGGCACATCAATCACAAAATACACAGGATAATTTTGTTGGCTTAAAAATGCAAAAATTTCACGCATTTTGCTTTCATAAAGGGCTGGATTTTTAAGCCTGCTATCGTTCATATAATTAAAAATAAACAATTCTTTAATATTAATTTTATTCAATAATTCATATTCTTTATCTACGATTATTTTACAAGTTGGAAACATTTCATACTCGCGCATTAAAGCCGGGCAATCGCCTATGCCAAGCATTAGATTATGCCCGCTTTCTTTGCTAGCTGAGATATTAAAAAATGCATCGCGCGCGTGAGAATCGCCAAGAATTAGCGTGTATTCTTTGCCTAGATCGCTTTTATTTGTGTAGATAAAAGCTAGTGGATCTGTGTTTAATAGCTCTTTAAATATAACTGCGTTTTGCTCGTATTCTTTTAGCTCTTTTGGCCACGCAAAAGGCAAGGTATTTATAAAGCTTCTTTGGCTTACTATCTTGCCTTTATCTTTTTGGACGGCCTTACCGCCAAAGCCAGCTGCTAGCATAATAGCTAGTAAAATGCCAGCAAAAACATAACTTTTTTGCGCCCTTGCATAAAGCTCTATAAATCTATAAACTAAAAAAGCCAAAAATACACAAATAATTAAAACCAAAACCCCACGCCAAGCACTAATATCAATGCCTAAAATATGGCAAAAA
>SPMW01000014.1 GCA_009827235.1 Candidatus Campylobacter infans
CGGTGAGAATAAAGGGCGTGCGGTTTGGCTAGTTAGTGTGGCACAAATGGCTAGCGGAGCGGGGTGCGGGTTTAAAATTTTGGTGTGGGTTTGTGGATTGTATTTTTTTTGGCGCGTGGCTAAGGTGTGGCGGGCGCGCAGGGCGGATTTGGTTTGTGTGCGCGGTGAGATTAAAGAGCAGGGCGATTTGGCTTGTGGCGGTTGCGTGGGGCTAAGAGTGTGGCACGGGTGAAAATTTGGGCGCGGGTTGCTTTTAAATAACGGCGTAGCATTAAAGGCAAAAGGCGTTAAAATCGTTGCATGAAAATAAATTTTAAAATTTGGGCGGTTTGGTGTGTTGAAGTAAATTGAAATTTTAAAATTTTATTTTTATTGATGTTGAATAAATTTGAAATTTTAAAGTATGTTTGATGGCTAAGAGTTTGGCGTGTGGGTTAAAAATTAACTTTTAAAATTTAGGCGTTTTGGCGGATAAAAATTTGCGTGGCGCGTGGGTTAAAATTTGGCGGATTTATTGAATGAAATTTTAAACTTTTATTTTTGACTGAAAATTTGGCTCGAAATTTTAATGGCGTGGCGGTTTGATTGGCGCGCGCGTGGGCGCGTGGCTGTTTAATTGGCGCGCGCGTTTGGTTTTGGTGCGTTGAATTAAGTTGAAATTTTGAAATTTTATTGTTGGTTAAGCATTCAAAAAACAAATTTTAATAATAAATACCTAAAAATCGGCATTTAAAAAATAAAATTTTAAATAATTATCCCAAAACTAAACCCAAAATTAGCGTTCAAAAAATAAATTTTAATAATAAAACCCTAAAAATTAGCACTCAAAAAAATAAAATTTTAAATCAATAATTCACATTCAAAACTAATCAAAAAAAATAAAATTTTAAAATCACGCTCTGTAAAATACCACGCCAGCAAGCTTTTGGCTGTGGATTTTGCCGTGTTTTATTAAGTCGGCTAAGATATTTTTTGTGCTTTGGCTGAGGTTATTTGCTATGTCGTATTGGCTTTGTGGGCGCATTTTGAGCAGTTTTAAAAGCTCGTTTTGGTTTAGCTCTTTTGGCGCGTTTAGCTGGGTAATGTGCGCTATTAGCGCGGGCGCTGTGGTAATAAGCTCTAAAAGTTCGCCCAAACGCTCAAAACTCACGCCCCTAACATCATGCGCTGGCGGGCGATCTATGCTTGAAATATCTACTCTTGCAGGCTTGATTTTATCAAACGCCCTATTTAGCGCGCTAAACTCGGCCTCATTGTCATTGAGGCCCGCTACCACAAGCACTTCAAGCACTAATTCGCCCTTAAATTGCCTAGAAAATTGCGCCATTTTGTCTATCATTTCATCTACATTATAATTTTTAAGGCCTCTATCGATGCGCCTAAAAGTGCTTTGATTTGCGCTATCAAGGCTAAATTTTACAATATCAAGCTCATTTAGCGCATTTAAACGCTCAGGGTAAAAAACAGCTGAACCATTGCTTAAAATCAGACTTTTTTGACTGCTTTTTATGGCGTTTATTTGCGTGATTAGCTCGCTTAAATATGGATAAAGTGTCGGTTCGCCGTTGGCGGTTAGGGTTATTACATCAGTTGCGCCAAAGCGCGCAATAGCCGCTTTTAGCTCATTCATAACCTCGCTTATGCTTGGCGGATTTATGCTTTGATCCATTACCTTTGCCTTAGCTAGCTCGCAGTATAGGCAGTCATAATTACAGCATTTTTGCGCTGGGCTAAGATCTATGCCAAGTGAGCTACCAAAACGCCTTGATGCCACAGGGCCAAAAACTATGGCCATCATTTGGCCTTAGCTATGATTTTTGCGGATTTTTCGCGCACATAATCAATCAAATAGCGCGCATTTTTTACAGGGATATCAGGCAAAATGCCATGCCCTAGATTGAAAATATGCCTTTTACCACGCATTATGTTTAAAATTTCATCTACTCCATCTTCAATTGCCATAGTATCATAAAGCCTGCATGGCTCTAAATTACCCTGTAATACATATTTTGCGCCCATTTTATCTTTTGCGATTTTAAGCGGCATATCCCAGCTAATGCCTAGCACATCGTAACCTGCTTGTAAGTTTTCGATAAATGCGCCTACGCCTTTTGGGAAAACGATTATTGCGGTATTTGGGTGATTTTTGCGGATATAATCGCAAAGCTCGCTGATATAACTCCACGCAAATTCCAAATAAGCATTCATTTCAAGCGCGCCAGCCCAGCTGTCAAAAATTTGTATCGCATCTGCGCCGGCGTTGATTTGCGCGCTGATGTAGCCTTTTAGCGCGTTTGTGATTTTTCGGAGCATTGAGTGGAGAAGCTGTGGGTTGCTATAAAGCATTTTTTTCACATTTGCGTAGTTTTTAGAGCCGCTACCTTCTACCATATAAGTAGCCAAGGTCCAAGGCGCACCACAAAAGCCAATCAATGCTTTATCTGGGCTTAATTGCTCGCGCGTGATTTTAAGTGCGTCATAAACATAATTCAAATTTTCGATTGCCTTATCAGCACTTAATTTATCAAGCGCTTTTAAATCACTTATAGGCTCGCTAAATACTGGCCCTATGCCAGGTTTGAAGCTTAAACTCATACCCATTTCAAGCGGTAACACCAAAATATCGCTGAAAATAATCGCCGCATCCACATTTAATTCGCTAATTGGTTGGAGCGTGGCCTGGGCTGCTTTTTGGCTATCTTTACAAAGTGCTAAAAAATCGCCCACGCTAGCTCTTAAATCTCGGTATTGTGGTAAATATCGCCCAGCTTGGCGCATTAGCCAAATTGGAGTGTGCTTTGTGGCTTTGCCCTTGCAAGCATCTATAAAAATCATCTTAAATCCTTAAACTTAAAATAAAATGGCTAAAATTTTGAATAAATTTTAATTTAATGCAAATTTTAAATATCGCCGCAGTTATTTAATAAATTTTTGAGTTTTGCTCGCTTTTAAAATTTACTAAAATCAATAAAAGCAAGCTAAAATAAAATTACGCTTCTTGCATTTGCGCCCAAATTTGTGCTATTCTCACGGCATTTGTGGCTGCGCCTACTCTTATTTGATCGGCTGCGCACCATAAATGTAAGATATTTTTGCAAAAATTATCAACCCTTATGCGCCCTACAAAAGTTTCGTTTTTATCGCTTGAATGTATAGGCATAGGATAAAGTTTTTGGCTAGGATCATCTAAAACCACGATGTTATGGGCTTTTTCTAGGATTTTCCTAGCTTCGTTGGCATCTATATCGCGCTCAAAGCTTATGGTGATTGCCTCGCTGTGGCTTCGCAGCACTGGCACACGCACGCAAGTTGCGCTAACTTCTATATCTTTATGTAAAATTTTGCGCGTTTCATTTACCATTTTCATTTCTTCTTTTGTGTAATCATTATCCAAAAACACATCAATATGCGGTATTACATTTAGCGCAAGCTGGTGAGCAAAGGCCTTTGGCAAGCATTCATCAAGCTTAAACTCAAAAAACTTTTGCATTTGTAAAACTAGCTCTTCCATTCCTTCTTTACCAGCCCCGCTAGCTGCTTGGTAGGTGCTAACATCTACGCGTTTAATGCCAAAAGCATCATCAAGGGGTTTTAAAATTTGAACCATTTGGATTGTTGAGCAGTTTGGGTTTGCGATTATGCCTGTTTTTTTCCAGTTTTTAATATCATTAGGATTACACTCAGGCACGACTAGCGGGACATCTGGCTCCATTCTAAAATGGCTTGTGTTATCAATTACCACAGCCCCACTTTTAGCAGCTAGGGGCGCAAATTTTTGACTTACCGAGCCACCTGCGCTAAAAAATGCAATGTCTATTTTGTTTTCTTTAAAAACTGTATCGGTAAGCTCTTGGACTTTAAATTTTTTGCCATTAAATTCTATCTGGCTACCAGCTGATTTAGCACTAGCAAGAGGCAAAACCTCGCCCACGCTAAATTTTAATTCTTCAAGCACGCGAAAAATTTCCTCACCAACTGCGCCAGTTGCGCCAACTACTGCTATATTATATTTTTTCATAATAATCCTTTTAGCATTGATTTAAGCGCGCGATTATATAATTTATTGGCTTAAAATCAAATTTTTACGCCTTGGTATATTTTTAAAATTTAACCATTTTTAAAATTTACAAAGATCATAAACCTATTCTTAAATCACAAGCATTTATGATTTTATCTTCGCTTAAAATCGCTGAGCGTTCTATAATGCTAATTAGCTCTCTAATATTGCCTGGATAATCATAATCTAAAAGTGCTTTTAAAGCGTCTTTACTAAATGATTTTTCGCCTAAATTATATAAAGTGCAAAATTTCTTTAAGCTTTCTTGTGCGATGGTTTGGATTTCATCTTTGCGCTCTTTAAGCGGTGGAATTTGAATTGGGATTGTGTTTAATCTATAATATAAATCTTCTCTAAACTCGCCATTTTTTACTTTTTCAAGCAAATTCGCATTTGTAGCACAGACTATTCTAACATTGATTTTAAGCTGTTTTGAGCCACCTACGCGCATTAGTTCGCGCTCTTGGATTACGCGCAAAAGTTTTGGTTGTAAGGCTATTGGCATTTCGCCGATTTCATCTAAAAATAGCGTGCCACCATCGGCTAGCTCAAATAAACCCTTTTTAGTCGTGCTCGCATCGGTAAATGCGCCTTTTTCATAGCCGTATAATTCGCTTTCAAGTAAATTTTCTGGTATTGCTGCCATATTTATGGCTATAAAGGCTGAGCTTTTTCGCATAGAATTATCGTGAATATATCTAGCAAAAAGCTCTTTTCCTACGCCACTTTGTCCGCTTATCATCACGCTTGCGTCTGTGCTGGCTGCTTTTTTGGCTAGATTTAGGGTGCTTTGTAGGGCTAGCGAGCTAGCTAAAAAGCCGTTATTACAATCATTTGCCGCGCTAACTCCGGCATTTGTGATTTTTACGGCATTTTTTAGCACAGCATTTTTGCTATTTTCATCACGCACGCGGCGCATGGCATTTACTAAGGTTTGCGCATCAAAGGGTTTGGTTAAAAAATCCCTTACACCAAGGCGCATACTTTCAATTGCTCTATTTAGCGTGGCATTGCCTGTCATTATGATTATATCGTATTTGCCGGCTAGTTCTTTGGCAAAGGCTAGCCCATCAAGTCCTGGCATATTTATATCAGTTACTATTAGCTCGGTGTCTTCTGGCATTTTTTTAAGCGCATCAAGTGCTGATTTATAGGCTTTTACCTCAAACTCATCATAATCGCTAAGAGCAAGTTCTAGACTTTTTCGCATATTTATATCATCTTCAACGATAGCAACTTTTAATTTATGATTTTTGGGCGCATTTGGCATTTTAGCCCCTTTATTTTTACATTTGGGCGAGGATTGTAACACCCTTTGGCTTAAAAATGGCTATAAAACGAAGCGGAGTGTAGGTAAGATTTGTGTGTAAATCAGCCCTTTTAATACCAAATTTTGAAAATTCCAAAACCTGCGAAAAAGAGCCAACAAAACAATCTTGTAAGGCGTTTTTATGGGCGTTGAAATATTGCATTTGGCTTTGGTTTAGTTTTTTTGCTGATTTAATAAAACAAACTTTACGAAATTTTTTAAAATCGCTCTTTGTCATTGCTTTTGAGATTGAAATTTGCGCGGTGCTTAGGGTTTGATTAGCGGTGTAATACTTCGCCCAAAAGAAGTATTCACCGCTAATTTCATCTGCTTTTATAAAATTTAGAACAAAAATTAATAAGCAAATAATTCTTGCCATCTGCGTTTATCCATTTGGATTTCCATTTCTACGCGGTATAGGCCGTCTTTGTATTCATCGTATTTTATGGTTGCGCCTTTGATTAGCCCATGCACGCGTGATTCTATTAAAGAACTTCTAAGCATAGCATCTTTTACTGTGTCTTTGGCGTTGATTTTTACGCCATATAGCTTGCTGGCTAGTTGGCGTTGTGCGTCTGCGATGGCTGCTCTTTTAGCAAGAACGCGAGCTTGTGCTGGACTGTATGTATCAAGTGGCGGCAAGCCCTCGCCATAGGCTGAAAATGTAGCAGTAGGCGTGGTTTCAAGCCCATACATTGCAGGTTTGCTTACTTGTGTGTTAGCCATAGTGGCGTTTTGCTCTGGGTTGGTTGTGCTACAAGCATTAAAAGTTAGCGCAACAACAGGGATTAAGATAAGTTTTTTCATATTTTCACCTTTTTTTGGAGATTTACGACTTTTAAGCAAAAGGCGTTCCATAAATTTTATTTAAGCTTTTAAATTAAATAAATTGATAAAGTAAAATTCAGCTTACAAAGCTATAATTCCGCCTTAAAATCTCTTATTAAAGGATAAAAAATGAGTAAAATTTGTGTTGTGTATGGTTCTAGTATGGGCAATACCGAAGAGGCTGCAAACCTTATAGCAGCTGAGCTTGGCGTGGATGATATTTATAATATTGGTTCAACTACTGCTGAGGTTTTAAATGGTTATGATAAATTAGTAATTGGCACTTCTACTTGGGGCAGTGGCGATTTACAAGATGAATGGGATAGCTTTGATTTAGATAGTATTAAAGTAAAAGATAAGGTTATTGCGCTATTTGGTATGGGTGATAGTAGTAGTTATAGTGATACTTATTGTAATGGTATGGGAATTTTATTTGAGAAATTTAGCGCAAATGGTGCTAAAATAGTAGGTGCTGTAAGCACTGATGGCTATGAGTTTGATGAAAGTATCGCTGTAAAAGATGGCAAGTTTGTAGGCTTAGCCTTAGATGCTGATAATCAAAGCGATCTAACAGAAAGCAGAATTAAGGCTTGGGTAGAGCAAATTAAGCCTGAGTTTGCTTAATTATTGATTAGGCTTGGGGTTTTTATGCTTAGTTCATACTCTGAGCCGATTTTAAATTTTAATTCATTTAGAAATTTTAAATATTTTTCTAGTAATTCTTTCAAAAATCATTTAATTAAAATTTTAAATACAAAAGGATAAAAATGCCGTTATTAGATAGTTTTAAGGTAGATCATACCATTATGCAAGCACCTGGCGTGCGCCTAGCAAAAGTTATGAAAACTCCACATAACGATGAAATAAGCGTGTTTGATTTGCGTTTTTGTAAGCCAAATAAAGAAATTTTAGATGAAAAAGGCATTCACACGATGGAGCATTTATTTGCTGGTTTTATGCGTGATCATTTAAATAGCGCAGTTTGCGAGATTATAGATATTTCGCCTATGGGTTGTAGAACGGGCTTTTATATGAGCGTAATTGGTAAGCCAAGTTGCGAGCAAGTAATAAAGGCTTGGACTGCTTCAATGAATGATATTTTGGCTTTTAGCGATGATGATAATTTGCCTGAGGCAAACCAATATCAATGTGGCACCTATAAAATGCATTCACTTCAAAACGCCAAAATAATCGCCGCTGATGTGCTAAAAAAGGGCATAAGCGTGATAGATAATGAAAAAATAAAACTTGATTTAAATAAATTTTAATAAATCGCGCATACTAAGCGCATTCGCTTTAAATAAATTTTAAAATTTACTAAGAAAATATTTCAAAATTTGCGCGCATTTTATAAATTTTAATTATTTGCGCGCATAGATTTTGGATTAATAAGTTATTTGCTATTAGCTTATAAATATAGCGGATAGACCTTTTTGGCTATTTCTTGTAAATCTTTTATTCTGCTTTCGTTGCTTGGGTGCGTGCTTAAAATTTCAGGTATGCTTGATGAGCTAAGTTTGCTCATTTTAATCCATACATTTACTGCCTCATTTGGATCATAGCCTGCGCGCGCCATAAGCTCGGCGCCTATGTGATCGGCTTCTTTTTCGTGGCTACGCGAAAAGGGCATTTCTAAGGTGTATTTTGCTGCTATGCCAAGCGCGCTTTGGCTTAATCCATCAAGTCCTGCTACTTTTGTGATGGCGTCTAGGCCGATGTTTGTTAGCATATTTGAGCTTGCTTGCTCTGCGCTATGTTCTCTTAGGGCGTGCGCTATTTCATGGCCTATAATCGCAGCTAGCTCGCCATCTGTGAGATTTAATTTTTCTATGATACCAGTATATACAGCGATTTTGCCACCAGGCATACACCAAGCATTTAGCTCATTGCTGCTTATTAGGGCTACTTGCCATTGCCAATTTAGCGCATCTTGTCTAAATGAAACGCTTTGAGCTATTAGCCTGGCTGAGATATTTTCAACCCTCTTGCTTTGGATTTCATTTTGGTTTAGCTTGCCTTGATTTTTGGCTGCTAAAATTATGGCATCATAGCTTTTTTGCGCGCTTTGATTCATCGCATCGCTACTTACTAAAATTAATTGTTTTCTGTTTGCGCCTATGTTGCCAGCTGATGTCGTGCTAGAGATACATCCGCTAAAAATTAAGGCAAAAAGCAAAATCGAAATTTTAATAAAATTTTTCATAATTTTATCCTTGCTAAATTAAAATTTAGGCGCAATTGTAGCCAAAATCGGTCGATTTTCAATCTTATTTTATGTATTTTAAGCTAAAATCCGCAAATTTTAACCCAGGATTAAAGATGATAAATGTGATTTTATGCGGTGGCAGCGGGACTAGGCTTTGGCCACTTTCGCGCGCTATGCTCCCAAAGCAGTTTGTTAAAATTTTTGGCTCTGATTCGCTATTTACTAAGACCCTTCGCCGTTTAAAAAACGCCACAAATGATGCTAAAAATATAATAATTTGCAACGAAAATCACTATTTTTTAGCCACAGATGAATGCGAAAGTCAAAATTTAAAAGCAAATTTTATTTTAGAGCCTTTTGGGCGAAATACCGCAGCGGCCATTGTTTTTGCTGCCTTACAAGCCTTAAATGATGATGAAAATGCCATAGTTTTAGTAACGCCAAGCGATCATATAATCTTAAATGAAAACGCCTTTAAAAATGCCATAAACGAGGCTATAAAGCTAGCAAATGATGATAAAATCGTAACCTTTGGCATTAAACCAAATGAGCCAAATACAGGCTATGGCTACATTAAAGCCAGCCAAAATGAAGTAAGCGAATTTGTAGAAAAGCCTGATTTAAAAACGGCACAAGAGTTTGTAAAAAGTGGCCAATATTTTTATAATAGCGGTATGTTTTGCTTTAAGGCAAAGGTTTTTTTAGATGAACTTAAAATTTACGCACACGATACCTTATGCTCTGCTAAAAATGCCTATGAAAATGCTAAGAGTTCTCGTAATTTAGCCCGCATACTCCCAGGCGATATGGATAAAATCCCAGATATTAGCATTGATTATGCTTTAATGCAAAAAACAAATAAAATCGCTATGGTGGCCTTGGATGCTGGTTGGAGCGATTTGGGGAGTTTTGATGAGCTAGCCAAGCATTTAAGAAGTAGCGCGCATGAAAGCGTTGGCGGGGGCGAAAATTTCGTTTATAGCCATAAATTAACCGCCCTTGTGGATGTGCGAGATTTGATTGTTATTGACACCAAGGACGCTTTGTTGATTGCTCAAAAAGGTAGCTCACAAAAAGTAAAAGATGTTTATAATCTAATAGCCAAAAATCACGCAGAATTAACGCAAATTCACACAAAAGCCTATCGCCCTTGGGGGAGTTATGAAGTGCTTGAAGAAGGCGAAGGTTTTAAGATTAAAAAAATTATAGTAAAAAGTGGCGCAAGATTGAGCCTTCAAAAGCATTCATATCGTAGCGAGCATTGGATAGTAGTAGCTGGCGAGGCTAGCGTAAGGATAGAAAATACAACCCGCACTCTTTATGCTAATCAAAGCACCTACATAGCCCCAGGGCAAATACATCGCTTAGAAAATACCGCAAAAACACCACTTGTTTTGATTGAGGTTCAAGTGGGTAGCTATTTGGGCGAGGATGATATCATTCGCATAGAAGATGATTATAAGCGAGATTAAAGCGCAATGATTGATCGTGCTAAGCTTAAAAGTGGCATTATTTTAGATGAAAATTTATATTATTTTGATTGGACGGCTAGTGGGCTAGCATTTAGACAGATTGAAGATGAATGCGAGTTTATACTAAAAACTTATTCAAATACTCACTCACAATGTAGTAGCTGTGCCAAAATCACTAGCGATTATTACGATAACGCGCGCTTAGGACTAAAAGCTAGCTTAGAATTAGGCGATGATTTTTATTTGCTCCCTTGTGGTTATGGCTCTACTGCTGCTATTAAAAAATTCCAAGAACTCTTAGGCATTTATATGCCGCCAGCTACGAGAAATAGGCTATTTGGCACAAAAAATTTAAAAAAAATAAATACTAATATAATCCGCGATTTTTCCCCAAATCATCAAAATTTGCTTGAAAATTTGCCTCTTGTGATTGTTGGTCCTTATGAGCATCATAGTAATGAAATTAGCTTTAATAACGGCCTTTGCGAGCTTTACAGGGTTGGTTTAGATGAGTTTGGTGGCATTAATTTTGATGAGATAAAAAGCGTTTTAAAGCAAAATTTTAATCGCGAAATAATTTTAAGTTTTAGTGCGGCTTCAAATGTAACAGGCATTAAAACAGATGTTGCCAAACTAAGAGAGTTAAGCCAAAAATACGCTAAAAACGCCATTATTGCTATTGATGCAAGCTCGCTTAGTGCTTATGAGAATATAAATGCAAAAAATTACGATGCTTTGTTTATTAGCTCGCATAAATTACTAGGTGGAGTTGGCGGATGCGGGCTTTTAGCCATTAGAAAAAGCCTTTGTGCGCGCTATTTTAGTGGCGAGCCAAGCTTTATGGGCGGTGGCACGGTAGAGTATGTAAGCAGAACTAGTTTTCGTTTTGTGAGCGATTTTGAACGCCTTGAAGATGCTGGCACGCCACCGATTATGGCGTTAATTCGCGCGCATTTAGCCTTTAAATTACGCAATGATATTGGCTTAGAAAATATCAAAACGCAAGAAGAAATTTTAAATAAATATTTTGCTGATGAATTAAATAAGATAGATGAGATTATTTGCTATTGCCCTAAAAATCAGCAACGCGTGGCAATCTTTGCCTTTAATGTAAAAGGCGTTTCGCCTTATGATTTTGCCCTAACTCTTAGCCAAAAATTTGGCGTCCAAACGCGCGCTGGCTGTGCTTGTGCTGGTCCTTATGGGCATGATTTATTAGGGCTTGATGATAATATCCCAAGCTTTTTTAAGCCCGGCTGGATTAGAGTAAGCTTGCATTATAGCCATGATTTTAGCGATATTGATTATTTAATAAGTGCGATAAAATCGTCTATTAAGTTATTTAAAAATAAAATTTAACCCTAAAAGCAGAGCCAATTTAACAAATTTTAAGCACAAAATTTTAGTTAATAAAAGTTAAATTTTAAATTTTAAGAGCAAATCAAGCAATTTTGGCTATAATCGCCGCCACGCTTTTAAGTAGGGATCACATCCGAACTAAGCGCAATACTACATAAAGGACGACTATGAAGAAAATCATTCTTCTTACTCTTGCATTTGCAAGTTTTGCTTTTGGTGCTGATGCTGGCACAGCCACTATTCAAGCTTACTCAATCATCGCAGCAGGCGTAGGCCTTGGTATAGCAGCACTTGGTGGTGCTATTGGTATGGGACATACAGCAGCTGCTACAATCTTGGGCACAGCTCGCAATCCTGGGCTTGGCAGCAAATTGATGACTACAATGTTTATTGCTTTGGCGATGATAGAAGCGCAAGTTATTTATACACTTGTTATCGCTTTGATCGCGCTTTATGGTAATCCATTCTTATAGGATTTATTTTTAGCTTAGCTTGCTAGATTTAGTTAGCTAGGCTTATCTTCTTTTATTATCTTATTTTGCGATCGTGGTGAAACTGGTAGACACGCTACTTTGAGGGGGTAGTGAGCTTTGCTTGTGCGAGTTCAAATCTCGCCGATCGCACCATTAAAATTTAATTTTATTTAAAATTTTACATTTATTTTATTTGAAATTTTAATGCCACTTTATAAGAGCTTGTTTAAAATTTGTGTGTAGGCTTCATCTGGTTTTAGCTTGATGGAGTTTTTAAAATTTGAATTAAAAAAGCTGCGTTGGCGTTTTGCAAGTTGCGCTGTGTGCGTGCTGATTAGTTCGCAAAGCTCATTTTGGCTTTTAATTTGCCCGCATAAAAACTGCCCGCATTCTTTTAAGCCTATGGATTTAAGGGCTTTTAGCTCTTTATCATAGCTAGCAAAAAGCGTGCGCGCTTCATCTAATAATCCATCATCTAGCATTTTTTTGGTGCGCGCTAAAATCCTAGATCTTAGCTCATCGCGTTCTAAACTTAGCTCAAAAATCAGCAATTCTTTAATTAGTGGAGCAGCTGTGTTTTGTGCTAACCAAAGGCTAGGGATTTGCGTGTGTTTGGTTAAATTATTTGAAATTTTAATTTGGGCTGAGTTTTTGCTTAAAAAGCTGTAAATTTCATACCATTTTTGCAAGCGAAAGGTGTCATTGTGGCTAAATTTAGCACAAAATTTAGGATCAATCCTGCTAGCTATTGTAAATATTTCATCATTACTTGGGTGCGTTTTTAGCCTTGGGACTTTTGGGGCTAAGCCATTTAGCATACTGGCTAGATAAAAGCCACTCCCGCCTGTGATGATTAGATTTTTGCCATTTTGCTTTGCATAAATGCTGGCTTTTTGGTATTCTTGTGCGAAATCACCTGCGTTAAAGCTCTCATCGATATTTCTTATATTTATGCCAAAATGCTTTATGCTTTTTAGTTCTTGCGCGTTTGGTTTAGCGCTTGCGATATTGATTTGTGTGTAAATGCAAAGTGAATCAAGGCTTAAAATTATGGCATTTAAAGGCTTGGCAATACGCAAAGCAAGAGCAGTTTTACCGCTTGCGGTAGCGCCGATTAGGGCTAGTTCTTTCATTATTTTTGATTTTGTGGCAGGTTTGTTGGTTTATTTAGCTTTGATTAGTTTATATTAGGCTAAGCAAGATTTTGCTTTTAGCCTAATTTTGAAAAATTATGCCTTGTGTTTAAAATTTACACAAAGCATAAGCTTTTTACATACCTTCAAATGGGTTTGTTACCACATTATCGCGATCTACGATATATGGTATTAGAGCGGCTTGTCTTGCGCGTTTGATAGCTTTTTCTACCATTTCTTGGTATTTTTTGCTAGTGCCTGTAAGACGGCGTGGCATTATTTTAAAGCGTTCTGATAGACAATATTTTAGCATTGAAGTATCTTTGTAGTCTATAAACTCAACTTTTGCTTCTGTGTAGCGGCAATATTTTTTAGAAAATTTTCTTTTTTCAGCCATTGTGTATCCTTTTAAAATGGTATTTCGTCATTATCGACATCGTATGATGGCAAGTTTTCTTGCGCTTGTTTTGTTTGAGCGTGGTTAGTGTTTGGCTCATGGTTTTGTTTTGTGGCATTTTGATTGTAGCTATTATTTTGATAGCTAGGGTTTTGGTTAGGATTATAGCCACTATTATAGTTAGGGTTTTGGTTAGCGTTGTAGCCGTTGTTTTGATAGTTAGGGTTTGGATTGTAGTTGGTGTTTTGGTTATAACCATAGCCTTGCTCGCCATTTTGTTCTTTTTTGTCTAGCATTTGCATGCTTTCTACGGTTATTGAATGGCGGGAGCGGTTTTGGCCGTTTTGATCTTGCCATTGTTCTAGCACCAAACGCCCTTCTATTAAGACTTTGGAGCCTTTTTGTAAGTATTGATTAGCTACTTCTGCTGTTCTGCCCCAAAATGTTAAATCCACAAAGCAAACCTCTTCTTGTTTTTCGCCATTGATTGTGGTTACGCGATTTACGGCTATGGCGGTTTTAACTACTGCCGTGCCTTTATTTGCTGTGTATTTAAGCTCTGGAGCTCTGGTTAAATTCCCTACTAAAATTACTTTATTAAAAGACATTTTTTACTCTTTTTATTCTTGTGTTGCTGGTTCGTTGTTTTCTTCTGTGTTTTGGGCTTCTTTATTTGGGCGTGGAGTGCGTGGTTCTTGTTTTTTGATTTGAGCTAGTTTTTGCCCTTTGCTTAGTTTTTCCCAAGCTGAAATTTCGCTTTTGGTTTCATATTTTACGATCAAAAATCTAATGATATCTTCTGTAATACGCACATTTCTTACTAATTCTTCGATTAAATTAGTTGGTGCTTGAAAGTAAAATACCTTATACACACCGCGTTCAAATTTGTCGATTTTATAGGCTAATTTGCGTGTGCCCATATCTATTTGGCTAGCGATTTGGCCGCCATTTTTGCTTATGACTTCGGCTACGAAGTCGGCCTTAGCTTTTACTTCATCATCGGTTAAGGTTGGTTTGATGATGAATAAAATCTCGTAATGTTTCATTCTTTCTCCTTGTGGATATTTAGCTCTTTGCGTTACAAAGGGCAAGGAATTTTGCTAAAAAGCAAGCGCGGATAGTATCCAAAAATAGCTTAATATTTTCTATATTTTGCGATAATTTCTTGTAATTTTAATAAGCTATGAAGCAAAAACAGCTCTTTATCGCCGTTATTGCCAGCTTTTTTTAGCTCTTCTTCGCTTTCATTTATATGGCGAAAAATTGCTAAAAATATTTCATCATTAAAGCTTAGGGCTTGCGTTTTTAGTGTATTTGCTATGGCTTGTGGCGGGGCATAGCCGATGGCTTCTTTTATATCAAATCTGCCATTTAATTTGCTAAAAGAGTTGATCTTAAACAGCCTTAAAAACGAGCTATAAAGCATTGAAATAAACATTATTTCATTAAAACTGCCTTCATTTACAATATTAAAAAAATCATTTTTTATATTAGCATTTGTGATTAGTTTATTAAAAAACGCTTCATAGCTAATGCCACTTAGATTTGAAACCAAATTATCTATTAAAATTTCATCTGCATTTTCATATAAAGTGGCGATTTTATTTAGCTCTGCTGCGCTTAGATATAAGTTATCGTTATGGATTTGTAAAATTTTAAAAAGCGCGTGTTCGGTGATTTTTAGATTTAATTTTAAGGCGCGCGCTTTTAGTAAATTAAAAGCCTCGCCCTTGTTTGTTTCAAAAAAACGCACAAAATTTTCATCAAAAGCCTTGGCGCTTTCACCAGCTATTTTTTGATCGCCTTCGTGTAATTCATAAGCAAAAATATTTTGCTCGTTATTTTGGCATAAGCTTATAAGGGCTTTTAGCTCTTTTTGCGGGATTTTTTTATCGGTTTTGATGTGTAAAATGTTGATATTGCCAAAAAGTGAGTTTTGCTCTAAATGCTTTTTAGCAAGCTCAAAATTATATTCATCAAAGTTAAGCTCGAATTTTTCGCCATCAAAACGCGCTAAGTACTCTTTTGTGTAGCTTTCTACTTGATAAATTTCTGCTCCATAAAACATAAAATAATTTGGAGCAATGCTTGCTTTTAGTATTTTGTTTTCAAAATCATTTCTATACATTTGTGTGCTTTTTGTATTATTTAAAGGCGCAAATTATACAAAAAATTTCATAATTTTTTGCTAGAATACGCGCTTTAATTTACATTAAACTAGTAATATTTAGCCCATAAATTTTAAAATAAAAGTTTAAAAAGCAGTAAAAAGATGATTAGACATATTGATGATTTTTTACAAATCAGCGCGCAAAAATTCCCCACAAAAACAGCTTTTACTCAAATGGATAAAAGCATAAGTTATGATGAATTTAACAAAAATTGCCAAAAAGTAGCGAGTGAAATTTTAAAAATTTTAGGTGAGTTTAAGCGACAAATTCCCATTTTAATCTTGCTTCCAAAGGGCATAGAATGCTTAATAAGCTTTTTTGGCGTTGCCAAAGCTGGGCATTTTTACACGCTTTTGGACGAAAAAACTCCATTTGAGCGCACGAAAAAGATTATTAGCGTTTTAAAGCCTGGGATTCTCATCACTTCAAAGCAGTATGATTTTCATTTTTCTCAAATACCTTGCACGATTTATAGCGAGAATTTTGAAAATTTCAGCATTGATTCAGACGCGCTTTTAAACGCAAAACAAAGGCACATTGATACAAATTTGCTTTATGTTTTCTTTACAAGTGGCAGCACGGGTGTGCCAAAGGGCGTAAGCATAGCGCATAAAAGTGTGATTGATTACATCTTTTGGGTGTGCGAAGAATTTGGGCTTAATGAAAATGAAATTTTAGCCAACCAAGCCCCTTTTTATTTTGATAACTCCATTTTAGACATTTTTTCAAGCATTAAGGTGGGTGCAACCTTACACATCTTGCCAAATGCGCTTTTTGCCTTTCCGCGTAAAATCGTGCAGTATTTAAAAGAGCATAAAATTTCATTTATTTTTTGGGTGCCATCTGTTTTGATTTATTTTGCAAATACCAAAGCTTTTGAAAAAGATGAGCTAACAAGTCTTAAAAAGGTGCTTTTTTGCGGGGAGATTATGCCAAATAAGCAGCTTAATTTTTGGCGAAAAAACCTGCCAAATGCACTTTTTGCAAATTTATATGGTCCTACTGAAATCACCGATGTGTGTGCTTTTTATAAGGTAGATAGAGCCTTTAAAGATGATGAACTTTTGCCTATTGGCAAGGCTTGTGCAAATACTGAACTTTTGGTTTTTGATGAAAATTTAAATCTCATTGATGAAAAGCAAATAGGCGTTAAGGGCGAACTTTTCGTGCGCGGAAGCTGTTTAAGTTTAGGTTATTTTAATGAGGGGCAAAAAACAAAACAAGCCTTTATACAAAACCCCTTGCACTCAAACTACCTTGACTTACTTTACAAAACAGGCGACATTGTGGCTTTCAATGAATTTGGCGAGCTTTTGTGCTTTGGGCGTATAGATAATCAAATCAAAATCAAAGGACACAGGGTTGAACTTGGCGAGATAGAAGCTGTGCTAAATTCTCACAAAAGCGTTAAAAATTCAGCTTGTATTTTTAAAGATGAACTTATAATAGCCTTTTATGAAAGCCAAAATGAGCTTGATTTAAAGGGCTTTTTAGCCAGCAAATTGCCAAGCTATATGATTCCTGCAAAATTTATTAAAATTGATAAATTTATGCTTAATCAAAACGGCAAGATTGATAGAAAGGCATTAAATATTTAACAAAATTTATTTTATTTTTAAGCCTTAATTATTAAAATACCAAATTTTAATAATTAAAATTTGCTCTAAAAAGGATAAAAAATGAATGAGATTAGCGAGCTTTTTGCTAAGATAGGGCGCGATGATATTGACCCACAAGCAAGCGGACTTTTAAAAAATGGAATAATTGATTCAATAGATATTATGGCCTTAGTAACTCAAATAGAAAAAACTTATAAAAAAACCTTGGACGCTAAATTTCTTGAAGTAAAAAATTTTGAAAGTTTTGAGAGTATTAAAGCGATGATACAAGAGGCGATGAAGTGAAAGCTTTATTGGAATTTGATGGCAAGATTTTTTATGATGATGATTTAAAGGCGAGCTTTTTAAAGCTTGGAGTAAGCAAAGGCGATACGCTTTGTGTGCATACTGAGCTTTTTAGCTTTGGCAAGGCTTTAATGCCAAAAAACGAGTTTTTACAAAGCCTGCTTGAATGCTTTTGGGATATTTTGGGCGAAGATGGCACGCTTTTAATGCCGACTTTTTCTTACAGCTTTTGTAAAAATGAAGTTTATGATAAGCTTAATTCGCGCTCAACAATGGGCGTTTTAACTGAGTATTTTAGAAAGCAAAAGGGCGTTTGGCGCAGTAATGATCCTATATTTTCTTTTGCGGTGGCTGGTTTTAGGCAAAAAGCCTTTATGAAAGATTATGATTCTTGCTTTGGTAAGGGTTGTGTTTATGATACTTTAACCAAGCAAAACGGCAAAATAATGTTTTTTGGCACCTTAAAGCTTGGTTGTACTTTTACACATTTTACCGAAGAAACAGCAGGCGTTAGCTATCGTTATTTTAAAGAATTTAGTGGCAAGATGATAGATGAAAATGGCAAAACTAGCCAAAAAAGCATAAAATACTTTGTTCGCGCGCTTGATAGGCCATCTGCTGTAAGCGTAAAAAAACAGCAAGAAATTTTTGAAAAAACTGGTAATTTTAAATGTTTAAAATTTGCTGGCGCTCCAATAGCCTTAGTAGATAGCAAAAAATATTTAGCTAATAATTTAAAAGCATTTAAAATCAATGAAAATGTGATGTTGCGTGATTTGTGATTAGCACTTTTGTAGTTTATAAGTTTGCTTAAAATTATTTAAAATTTGGTAAAAAATCCCCAAAATTCTTTGCGATTTCATCATAAGCTTTACTAATTTCATTTTTAAAATTTTCGCTTTTAAAAGGCAATCTAAATAAAATAGCCTTGGCTAAGTTTTGCTCGCTAAAACCACTTTTATTTAAATAATCTAGCAAGTGATTTTGTAGTATTTCTACGCATTTAAAGGCAAAAATAAAAATCGGAAATTTTAAGAGAATTTTTGCTGATTGGAGTTGCTTTTTTAGTTCATCATCGCGCTCTCTTACTAGCGTGCAATAATGAGTTTTTTTATCCAAATAAACATCAAAAATGCTAGCATATAAATATCCTAACATTTCACCTTTTTCATTTACTTTTGGAAAATACGGATAAAGCCTACAAATTAAAGGTTTGTTTGCTTGTGGCGCACAAAGCCCTTGCTTATCACACAGCAAATAATAAAGGTTAAAAACCTTGCCATTTTTTAAAATAAATTCCTCTTTTTTTGGTTCATTTAGCCCGTCTAATCCGCCGATTTTTTTATAGTATTTGTATTCATCTTCTAATAAAGGTAGCATTAAGGATCTATCATTGATATTTGTAAGGCGTTTTTGACAGCATTCGCCGTTATTACAAGTTGTGTAGCAGTTTGGAAAATCCACAAATTTCATCGCGTAAATATTTTCAAAATCATTCATTGTTAATTGCATCTTTAACCTTAAATTTTAAAATTTTAACTTAATTTTTTTATTACTTTGCCTATAATTTTTGTGCTTGCTATATCGCTTGAAACTATGCGCACAAGCACCTTTGTTAGTATCTCGCAGCTATAATTTGGCAAAAAAATCCTAGCACCTTTAATCTCATCATCTAAAATAGCAACTAGTGGCTCGCTTGCTTGGCTAATGTAGCAAATAAAGCTATTGCCGATATTTGCGCTAGCCCAGCGCGCAAATTTTCTATCCATAAAATCAAAAGCTACCTTATCTGCTTCTCTTTCTAAAACATTTAAACTCTCGCAAAGTCCTTGGGTAGTTTCTAGTAAATAATTAAAAAGTTTTTCATCGTTTTTTAATTTAGCTTTTAGCAAGCGGTGTAAGATTAAATCGCTATATCTGCGAATCGGGCTAGTAAAATGCGTGTAGGTATCAAAGCCTAAGCCAAAATGCCCGCTTGAAAAATTATTGTATTGGGCTCTTTTTTGTGCTTTGATGATTAGTTTATCTACATCTTCTCTAATGCCTATTTCATCGGCTTTTGCTTGGATTTTGGCTATCATTTTGGCTAGATCGCTTTCATAGGTGGCATTTATGCCAAGAGCGGCTAAATCATCAATTAAATATAAAATTTTTTTCATATCGGCTGGTTCGTGATTGCGAAAAATGCCTTGATTTATGCGTTTTGCGGCCGCGATGTTTGCTAAAAGCATACAATCTTCAATCAAAGCGTGGCTTGGCGTGTCGCTTTCATAATGGGTTGATTTTACTAAGCCTGCTTCATCTAAGCTCATTTTAAGCTCTTTTGAACGAAAATCAAAGCCTTTTAAAAGGCGTTTTTGTCGCAAAATTTCTGTAATTTTGGCTAGTTTTAAGAGAAAATTTTGAATGTTTTGGTTTTGTAAATGTTTTTTGCCCTTTAAAACTTCATCAACCAAGCCATAAGTAAGCCTAGCGCGCGATTTAATAAGGCCCTCAAATAATTCATCTTTTATCACATTAAAATTTACATCAAAACTAAGCTTAAAAATAAAAGCCAAGCGATAAGCATCTGGCTTTAAAGAGCAGATATTTTCGCTTAAATTTCGCGGTAACATAGGCACGCATTTATGTGGAAAATATATAGAAAAACCACGAAATTTTGCTGCTTTATCAGTGGCGCTGTGATTTTGGACATATTCGCTCACATCGGCGATGGCTACATATAAGGCGTTTTCTTTTTCATCGTAAAAAATCGCATCATCGTAGTCTTTTGCATCATCTGGATCAATGCTGCAAAATGCAAGATCGCTTAAATCCACGCGCTCTTTATACATACTAATATCAACGCTATCGCCATAAGCCCTTGCTTCATTTTCGCAAGCCAGAGCGAAATCATCTTGTTTATTATAAATGGATAAAGAAATTTTTTCATCCACGCTTGGATCACTTAAAACGCCTAAAACTTCTATTATTTCGTTATTTAAGTTATTTATTTTTAGCACAGAGCCATCAGGGAGAGCTTTTAGGGATTTTTGGCTAGCGCGCAAGTTTAAGCTTAGGCCATTTTGTATATTAACTCCAAGCACCACATTGCCAAAACGCTTGGTATAAACCACGCTTGTAGCATTTGCCATAACTAGCACGGCTAAAATTTTAGCATAAACTCTATCTTTTTTGCTTTTTAAAATTTTAGCCAAAACTATATCACCAAGATGAGCAGCGTTTAAGTCGCGGTTTTGTATAAGCAAATCTTTTTTAAAGCGTTCATCGTAGGCGTTTAAATAGCCGGTGGCGTTTTGGGATATATCTAGTTTGCCGATTACGAAATTATTATTTAAATAAAATTTATTGTGATATTTGCTAATGGCTTTTAAGGATTCTAAAATCCTTAAAAGCTCTTTATTTTCGGTATTAAGGCTAGCATCTATGCCTTTGCTCAAACCTTGTAAAAAAGTTTTCAAAATAAAATTTTCTCAAGCTTCTTGGACTTTTTTTAAGGCTAACGCAAATTTATCTTTATCTAAGCCATTTTTTTCTACAAAATTTAGCGCGCTTTGGATGTTTTCTGGTTTGAATTTATTTAGCACATTTACGCTAGTTTTTGTAGCATTTAGAGCAATGGCGTAATTTTTTATTTCTTTTGGGGCTTGGCTTATTTTGTTTAGATATTTTATGCTTTGGACTATTTCTTCTTCAAAATGCCATTGTTCTAGGATTTGAGCGGTGATTTCTTCGCTATTTGATCCTACTAATTGGGATTCTAATTGGCTTAATTCTTCGATGGTGTTGATATTAGCAAGCTTAGATTTAAACTCATCTGCTTTTTTGCCCTCAATTAATTCTTTGGCAACTACTATCTTGCCTATTTCCATCAAAAAACTAGAAGGTGATAGCACATTTAAGGCTGAGCGATTTACCTTAGCATACCAATCAAAAATTAAAATGCTTTGCGTGCCTACTATATCAAGAAATTTTGTGCCATCTATATTATATGGGCTTAAATCCATCTTAAAGCTATGCTTAATCGCGCCATAAAGCGCAAATCCCCTAATAGTCGCCATACCAAAAAGATTCACAGCCTGGCTTACATCGCTGATTTCGCGGCTAAATCCATAAAGTGGGCTATTTGCTGAGTGTAAGATATTAGCAGTAAGCATAGGATCGCGTTTGATAACGGCGATTAAATCGGACATATTTGCGTTTTCGTCATGGCAAATTTGTTGTATTTGTGTGATGGTATCATCAAGCGGTGGCAAATTTTTAATGCTTTTAAAAATTGATTCATTCATTCTAGCTAGCCTTTAAACAAAGTTTGTGAGGTCGCATTTTACTATAAATTAACCCCGAGATTTCTTAAAAAATATGAAAAAATTTTAATTAAAATTTTAAAATTTAGCTTTAATTTTTTAGCAATAAATATTTTTTTGCTTTTAAATTTTAAACATAGCTTAATTAAAATTTATCTGCTTGGTATTAGGTTTAGCTCTACTATTTCGCTGTGCGAGCCTATTCGCATAGCTGGTCCCCAAAATCCAGCTCCGCTTGTTATTATTAGCTTTGTGCGCTCGCTTAGGTTATATTGGCCATAAAGATAGCCTTGTTGTATCCAAACCAAAAGCGAAAATGGAAAAATTTGTCCGCCGTGAGTATGCCCGCTCAAAATTAAATCCACACCCTTTAATAATTCTTTATCTATTAATTTTATACTGCGTGGCTGATGGGTTAATAAAATAGTTGGAGCGTTAGGATCTGTGCTGTTTAAGCTGGCATTAAAATCTGGCTCATTTACGCCAAATTGTAAGCCGGCGATATCATTAACGCCTGCTATATTTATGCCCGCTACTTTTAGGCTAAAATTTTCTAAAATATTAAAATTTAGGGCTTTTATTTTGTTTGTTAGAGCGTTTATGCCATTATAATATTCGTGGTTGCCGCTAACATAAAAAGTGCCATAAGTGCTATTTAAATCCAAAAACGGATCCAAGCTATCTTGTAGATTAGAGGCTTTGGTATCGATAAAATCGCCTACTATAAAAACCATATCGGGTTTTAAGGCGTTGATTTTATTTACTAATTGTTGTGAAAAATCCCTTTTTAGCATTTGGCCTATGTGTGTGTCTGAGATTAAGGCTATTTTAAGTGGTGCTTCTAAGCCTTTGATTTTTACTTCTCTTTTGGTGATTTGAAGGTTATAAAGAGCGTTAAATGCGCCATATCCTACATATAAAACAATACTAAGCAAAACAAAGCAATCAAAACAAAAATTTAATATTTCTCTGTGGTTTTTTTGCCTTTTTTCTATAAATTTTAATACCAAATCACAAGGGGCTAAAATACAAAATGCCATAAATGAAAAGCCTATTGAATACACGGCTATTTCGTATAAAAGCTGGCTTGTATTAGTTAGATGTAAAAAAAACGCCAGTTCAAAGGTAAAAATCAGCGTAAAAAATAATAATAAAATCGAACTAAACTTACGCAATAAAATATTTTTTGCCAAACTTTTATAATTATAAAGATTAAAAAGAAAAAATATAACACTACCAACCACACTAAAAACACTCATTTTCAAACCTATTTATTTATTTGCTAATTTATGATAAATATTTAAAATTTCATCTTTTTTGCTTACAAAACTTAGCTTATTTGCTATTAAAAATGCTGAGCTTTGCATAATAACTTGGGCTGGCTCTAAGCCGTTTTGCTTCATTGTAGAGCCAGTTTCTACTATATCAACTATACAATCAGCCAGCCCAACAAGTGGCGCAAGCTCTATTGAACCATAAAGAGTAATGATTTTTACAGGCACGGCGCGAGCGTTAAAATACGCGCGCGCGATATTTGGCAAGCTTGTAGCGACTTTTAGCTCTGGTTTATTAAAATCTAAATTTGTGCCTTTTTTGATACCTATGCAAACCTTACAATGCCCAAATTTTAAATCAAGCAAGCGCAAAACATCGCTATTATGCTCTAATAGCACATCAAGCCCCACCACGCCAAGATCTGCTGCGCCTTCAATTACATAAGTGTCTATGTCTTGATTGCGAACCATTAAAAACTCAAAATCACCTTTTATTAGGCGAAGTTTTCTATCGCTAAATGAAAAATCTTCTTTAAAAATACTAGCAAAGGTTTGCAAGGTTTGTTCTGCGATGCGCCCTTTTGGTAATGCGATTTTTAGCACAAACCCTCCTCTTTTAGCAGTTTTAACATACCATCAAAAATTAAATTTTTATTATAAATAGAATTTGGCAAATACCGCTGAAAAAACGCCCCGTTACTGCCTGTTATATAAATATCTCTGCCACAAGATAAATTATTTACTATATCAATCACGCTTTTTAGCACGCCATAGCTTATAGCATCTATGGTGCGCTGTGGTAAGGTATCTAAATCTAATTGAGTGTTTAGATGGCATTTTAATCTAGGGCTAATGCTAGCATAAGCTTGCAAATAGCTTTCAATCCCTGGCAAGATTACCCCGCCAAGATGCGTGCCGTTATTCATTAAATCTATCGTTGTGGCTGAGCCGCTGTCGATTACTATGCCTGTATTTATGCTATAACAAGCAAAAGCTCTATCCACGCCTAAACCTTTATAAGTGCTTTTAAAATTTAATAATTTTTCTAAATTCTTACAAACTTCTGGCATATGCACTCTATCATTTACATTTATATAATACAAAGTGTCTTTTATTTTGAAATTTCCAAATTTTTCAATGTTTATTGTATTGGTGCGCCCGTTATTCCAAATATGCGCGCTAGTATTGCCTATATCACATAAAATCATAAAATTTCCATTTGTTATTTTGCTTGTTTAATTTAGAGCATATTTTAGAGTTATAAAAAAGCACCCTTTTATTTATTATAATATCTAGTTTTGATGCTACGCAATTTGCTATTAGATCTAAATTTTCTAGCTCGGCTTGTAACATTTTGGATTTACTAAAACGCACAAATACCAAAGTGTGATAATCCTTAGCATTTATGCCATAAATTAGCTCGTAATTTCGCTTTTTGCTAAAATCGCTCATTTTCAGCGTTTTAAGCTCTCTTAGTAGTAATTTTCGCTCACTAAAAAGATTAGCTATAAAATTATTCATTATTTTAAATCAATCATCTTATCATCATAATAAAAAGCATCTTTGCCCGCAAAACTTTTATTTTTAATAGGCGTGGCCTTATAAATGCGCTCATTTTGTAGTTGCGTGTCTATTTCTATAATATAGCCGGTTTTTTCAAATAAATATAAGTGATCGTTTTTGGCTATTATATTGCTAAAAATAGCAAACTCAAACTCACGCCCAATTAACTCTTTTAGCTCTAAATCCAGCACCTTAATAAAACCATCTTTTAACGAAACATAAAGTCTGCCATTATAAAGCGTGATGTCTTTTATGCCAGCATTAAATACAGCAGTTTTTTCTGGACTTATCATTAAAATTTTAGTTGCGCTTGCAGCGTAGAGTTTATCGCCTTCTACATCTAAAAAAATAATATTATTAAAAAAATTATCACTGCTAACGACAGCATCGCGCATTATTATGGCGCGGTTTTTATCTACTATCATTACCTTACCATCAAGTGTGGGATAAACGATAATGGAGTTTAAAAATATCGGTGCTGCCATACGCGAATCATTAGCAAAGCTTGCTCCGCTTGCGTATTCGATGGCTATCTCGCCTGTGTCTATATAAATTAGATAAATTTTATTTTCGGCACTTAAAAGTGCTAGATTGTTGCCCTCTAAACTAGCTGAGATAATGGCTTGGGGGAATTTTTGCTCATAAATTACTTCTTGGTGTGAAAGTATTTTTAAATTGCCATATAAATCACTTATTATATATTTGCCCTCATATTCTCCCAAAAAGCTTTCATCGCCTTTTAAATTGATTTGCGTAACGCCATTTTTGGTTAAAAGCGAGCCATCACTTAGTGTTGCGCCTGCTCGTGTTGAGTGCTTTATGCTAGCGCCAAGACTAGAAATAGGCGCATCGCCGTTTATCATAGCCGGCTTAAAATACTCCCTTTTAGTCCCACAAGCATTAAAAAATAAAGCTAGTAAAATTAAGGCTAAATATTTCATTATTTAATCCCTTGATAATGCTCTAAGTTTCTAGCTAATTGCTTTAATGATGAATTTTCGGTGATCTTAGCAAATTCTAATTTAGCGGCTTGGATTTTGTTTTCTTTTAATAATTTAAAGCCAGCCAGCAAGGCATCATAATCTGCTAAAAGCTCGGAGCCATCGCCACTAGCTGCTTTTAAAATTTCTTTTAATATGGCATCGCCTTTTGGGTTTTCTAAGGCAAGATTTAGCGGAGCTAGCTCGCCATTTTTAGCCATTTGTAAGGCATAAAGCGCATAAAGATTTGGGCTTGCTTTATTTAGCTTAGCAGCTAGGGCTGAGTTATTTACATCAAGCATTAAAGCGTTATATAAGGCATTATTTTCTTTAATATTTTTATTTTGAAAAAAGCTGTTTAAGCCATAAATTAACACAAAAACCAAAGCTAAAATAACGCCAAGATAAATAATTTTTTTGTATTTTTTAAAAAAACGCTCACTTGCGATGGCTGAGCTAAGTAATTGCTCTTGGGTATTTAGCCCTTCTTTTATATATTCTAAATCATCTTTAATAGCCAAAATATCGTCCTTTGATGAAATTTGAGTAAAAAAAGCGCAATTCTACACAAAAAATCTTAAAATTTTGCTGTAATTTATGTAAAAAGCAAAGCCCAAATTTTAAAATTTTAAAATTTGTGGAATTTTTAGATTAAATATTTGCTTAAAATTTGTATTTAATTTAAAAATTAAGCCCTAAATGCTTGAATTATCTAAAAATTTTGATATAATGCGCGCTCAATTTTTCAAAAGCGATGATTTATGAAGATTACAGATGAAATGCTAGGTAAGCTTGAAAAGCTAAGCGCGCTAAGCGTCCCAGCTGATAAACGCGAAGAATTTAAAGGACAACTTAGCCAAATAGTAGGTTTTGTAGAAATCCTTGACGAGCTTGATTTAGCCGGGCTTGAAGCCGAGGTTAGCACCATTAAAGCTAATGGTCCATTAAGAGCTGATGAAGTGCGCGAAAGTGAGGTTATTAAGGACATTTTAAAACACGCCCCAAAGGCAAATGGCAACTTTTTTGAAGTGCCTAAAATCATTGACTAAAAGGATTGTATTATGCAAGGACAACATTTTGGACATCTAGACGACCTACTATTTACAGTTTCTCGTCAAGGAGCGAGCGATTTGCACTTAGTAGCTGGTTCAGTACCGCAAATACGCATTGATGGGCGTTTGCGTCAGTTAGTAGGTGATCCATTATCTGGTGCGGATATCGAAAATATCTGTTATAGCATTCTAACCGATGCTGAAAAAAGCAGGTTAGAAGAACAAAGAGAGTTAGATTTTGCTATTAGGCGTGAAAATATAGGGCGTTTTCGTGCGAATTATTATTACACCTTAGGCGGTGGTGGCGCTAATGAAGGCCAAAAAAGTGAGCTAGCAGCGGCTTTTCGTATAATACCTGAGCATATACCTAGTTTAGATGATTTAAATTGCCCAGCCATATTTAAAGAGTTAATAAAACGCGAAAAAGGGCTTATTTTAGTTACTGGCCCAACAGGTAGCGGTAAATCGACCACTTTGGCAGCTATGCTAAATGAAGTAAATCTTACAGAGCGCAAACATATCATCACAGTTGAAGAGCCTGTGGAGTTTTTGCACGAGCATAAAAAGTCGCTATTTTCACAACGAAATGTAGGCACTGATACAAAAAGCTTTGCTAACGCACTTCGTTCAGCACTGCGCGAGGATCCAGATATCATATTAATAGGCGAGATGCGCGATCCTGAAACCATTTCTATTGCGCTAACAGCAGCTGAAACAGGACACTTGGTTTTTGGAACCTTACACACAAACTCAGCCATTCAAACAGTTACTCGTATAATTGAATCTTACCCACAAGAAATGCAAGCACAAGTCCAAGTAATGCTTTCAAACTCTCTTGCTGCGGTTATTTCACAAGCTTTGTTGCCTAAAAAAGAAAGCGGGCGTTTAGCAGTGCATGAAATTTTAGTTTCAAATCCAGCTATTGCGAACTTAATTCGTGAGAATAAGATCAATCAAATCTACTCACAAATGCAAGTAAATCAGCTAAATACAAATATGCAAACACAAACACAAGGTCTAGTAAATGCCATTAAAGCAGGCTTGATAGATAAAGAAACGGCTATAAGGTATTCGACAAACTTGCAAGAGTTAAAAGGCGCACTAGGCATAGTAGGTTAAAAATATGCAAGATTTTGCTTGGTTTGATTTAGTAGTTATATCTTTGGTTTTAATCTTAGCTATTAAGGGCTTATTAAATGGTTTTATAAAAGAGCTTTTTGGGATTATAGGACTAATAGGCGGTGTGATTGTAGCTAGCAGATATGCCATGAGTGCTGGTGAGTTTATAAATAATAATATTTATGCTATAAACAGCAGTTCGTGGTATTTTTTTGGCTTTTTATTGGTGCTTATTGTTTTTTGGGTTGTGTGCTTAATCCTTGGACGCGTTTTTGCTAAGATGCTTTCAATGAGTGGCTTTGCCTTTGTAGATAGAGCTCTTGGCTTTTTGCTAGGTTCGGCTAAAATATTTTTAGTCTTTGCTATATTTTCAGCCATTATCGCTAGCATACCTATAATTAATGATAAATTAACGCCATACGCGCAAAAAAGTGTTGTTTATCCATTCTTGCTTACTAGCGGACAATTTATAATGAATGTGGATTATAAAAATTTGCCTGTTTTAGGCGATGCAAATCTTAGTCAAAACTCTACACTAAATGCAGCAAAATCATTTAAAGATTTAAAAGATTTAAATCTAAGTGATATCAACACAAATAAAGAACTAAACTCTACAAGGTCATCATATGAATAGCATTATAAATATAGAATACAACAACCTTTTAGAGCTATTTAAAGAAATTTTAAAAAAAAATGCTCTTAAATACACAAAACAGCGTGAAATTTTACTTAAAACCTTATATAATCACCATACGCATTACACGCCAGAAAGCCTTTATTTACGCATTAAAGAAGAATACCCTGATTTAAATCTTGGTATTGCTACTGTTTATCGCACGCTAAATTTATTAGAAGAAGCTGGTATCGTAACCTCTTTAAGTTTTGGCTCACAAGGCAAAAAATTTGAACTAGCCAATAAACCTCACCACGATCATATGATATGTAAAAGTTGCGGTAAGATCATAGAATTTGAAGATAACACGATTGAGCGCAAGCAAGAGCAAATAGCAAAAGAGCATAAATTTAAATTAACAGGACATTTAATGCAACTTTATGGTTTATGCTTTGAATGTGCCAAAAAGGCGTAAAATTGATTTTTCAAAATGAATTAGAACAAATCCGCATCGCAAAAGCAAATGAATTAAAAGCTAGCGGTTATAATCCTTACCCACATTTTTTACACCGCGATATGAGTATTACAGATTTTAAGGCTAAGTTTGAATATATCAAAAATATAAATGGCGATGATAAAAAAGCAGATATTGAAATTTGCGTAGCTGGTCGCTTAAAACTCAAACGAGTAGCTGGTAAATCAACCTTTGCCAATATAGAAGATGAAAATGATAGTATTCAAGTATATTATTCTCTTAATAGCATAGGTGAAAATGATTATAACGCATTTAAAAAAAATTTAGAAGTAGGCGATATAATCCTAGTAAAAGGCTATGCTTTTATAACTAAGACGGGAGAATTTAGCATACACGCTAGCAAAATAACCCTAGCTAGCAAGGCTCTAAGCCCATTACCTGAAAAATTTCACGGCCTAGCAGATAAAGAAATTCGCTACCGCCAACGCTACCTTGATATGATTATGGATTCTAGTGTGCGCGCTGATTTCATTAAACGCGCTAAAATTATTAGCTTAATACGCCAGTTTTTCCAAGAACGCGGATTTTTAGAAGTAGAAACGCCAATGATGCATCCTATCGCAGGCGGAGCAAATGCCAAGCCTTTTATCACACATCATAATGCGCTTGATGTAGATAGGTATCTTAAAATCGCGCCAGAGCTTTATTTGAAGCGTTTGATTGTAGGCGGTATGGAAGCGGTGTTTGAGATAAATCGTTGTTTTCGCAATGAAGGTATGGATTTAACGCATAATCCAGAATTTACAAGCATAGAGTTTTATTGGGCCTGGCATGATTATAATGAGGCTATGGATTTAAGCCAAGAGTTATTTAAGGTGCTTTTACAAGGGCTTAATATGCCAAGCGTGATTGAATACGGCGAGCATAGCATAGATTTTAGCAAGCCTTTTGCGCGCATTAAATACCTTGATGCGCTCACACAAATAGGCGGTGTGCCAAGCGATATAATAAAAGACAAGATTAAAATTTTAAATTATCTTAAATCCCAGCATTTAGAAGCTAATGAAAATTTAGATTTAGGGCATTTACAAGCTGAGCTTTTTGATAATTTTGTAGAGGCAAAACTTATAAATCCTACTTTTATAGTGGATTTTCCATTATCAATTAGCCCGCTTTCGAGGCGAAGCGATGAAAATGCCGATATAGCCGAGCGTTTTGAGCTTTATATAGCAGGCAAAGAAATAGCAAACGCTTTTAATGAATTAAACGACCCCCTAGATCAATACGAACGCTTCAAAGCTCAAATTGATGCAAAAAATGCAGGCGATGATGAAGCGCATGAAATGGACGAGGATTATTGCCAGGCCTTAGGTTATGCGATGGCACCTACTGTTGGCTGGGGGCTAGGTGTTGATAGATTAGTGATGTTGCTTTTAAATAAACAAAGCATACGAGATGTTATTTTATTTCCGGCTATGCGACCTATTAAAAATCAAGGAGAATGATATGAGCGTAAAAGATTATGATAGCGATATTTTTGCTTTATTAAATAAAGAATTACAAAGACAATGCGATCACTTAGAAATGATCGCTAGTGAAAATTTTACCTATCCTGAGGTAATGGAGGTAATGGGTAGCGTTTTAACCAATAAATACGCAGAAGGTTATCCTAATAAGCGATATTATGGCGGATGCGAGTTTGTAGATGAAATAGAACAAATCGCAATTGATAGATGCAAAAAGCTTTTTTCTTGCGAGTTTGCAAATGTCCAGCCAAATAGCGGTAGCCAAGCAAATCAAGGCGTGTATGGCGCATTTTTAAAACCAGGCGATAAAATTTTAGGTATGGATTTAAGCCATGGCGGGCATTTAACACACGGAGCAAAAGTAAGCAGTTCTGGTAAAATTTATGAAAGCTTTTTTTATGGCGTGGAGCTTGATGGTCGTATAAATTACGAGCGCGTAGCCGATATAGCAAATATAGTAAAACCAAAAATGATAGTTTGTGGTGCTAGTGCTTATCCGCGCGAGATAAATTTTAAAAAATTCCGTGAAATTGCCGATAGTGTAGGCGCGTTTTTGTTTGCCGATGTGGCACATATTGCTGGGCTTGTGGTTGCTAATGAGCATGCTCATCCTTTTCCGCATTGCCATGTAGTAAGCTCTACTACGCACAAAACCCTAAGAGGGCCAAGAGGCGGAATTATTATGACAAACGATGAAGAATTTGCCAAAAAAATAAACAGCTCTATTTTCCCTGGCATTCAAGGTGGCCCACTTATGCATGTAATAGCAGCAAAAGCAGTAGGCTTTAAGCATAATCTTAGCCCTGAGTGGAAAGATTATGCCAAGCAAGTAAAAGCAAATGCTAAAAAATTAGGCGAGGTGCTAATTTCTCGTGGTTATGATTTAGTAAGCGGCGGCACGGATAATCATCTAGTGCTAGTAAGCTTTTTAAATAAAAATTTTAGCGGTAAAGATGCTGATATTGCTCTTGGCAATGCTGGCATTACTGTAAATAAAAATACAGTCCCAGGCGAAACACGCTCACCATTTATCACAAGCGGAATACGCATAGGTAGCCCAGCACTAAGCGCGCGCGGTATGAAAGAAGCAGAGTTTGAGCTTATAGCAACTTGCATAGCCGATGTGCTAGATGATATCAACAACACCGACAAACAAGCCAAAATAAAAGCTGAGTTAAAAGAACTTGCGCATAAATTTATTATTTATAAAGAGGCGACATTTTAATGCAAAGTATAGAGCTAAATTTAATTAAAATGATAAGCGATCATTATTTTATCAAAACAGATAGAATAATCCAAAAAATAGAATTTCGCGGTAAAAATTTTTTTGATAAATTTGAGCGAGTAAATGAACCATTAACATATCAAATCCAAAAAGAACATTTCGAGCATAAAAAAATCATAGCACATGATTTAATCAACAAGGATAATATAGTAGAAAATATAGTTTTTGATTATAATGGCTTTATGCCAGAGCGTTTTTGGCATAGGGCGCAGTTAATGCTGCGTGAGATGGGCTTTGTAAATTTTACAGCCTATCATAGCAAAACTAGCGGACATTTACATTTGTATGTGCATAAAGGCCATACTATTCTTAGCGAGGCATACCAGCTAGCCAATAAACTCTCAGCAAGCCTAGCACAAAAACTCCCACAAGAATGGAGAATGTTTCCAAATATGGATATGCCACGCGAGTTTCAAATTTTAACCTTGCCATATGAACTATACCAAAAAGAACGCGGTGCTAGCTGGTCAAAATATATGTAAGAATTTAAAATTTAAAGGAGAAACAATGGAAGAGCATCAAGATTTACAAGATATCTTATTAGATAAAGAAGAAGAGCAAGGCACATCAAAGATTAGAAAATTTATTACTACCGTAGTATCTTTGGTTATTTTATTTTTAGTTGTTGTCATAGTGGTAAAATTTATAAATAGTGATTCTAACAAAGATAGCGATTTAATAAGCAATGAAACTTTAATCTTACCAGAAGAAAGCCAAATGCCAGAAAATAAACCACAAAATTATAATCAAGCAAATATGGCACAAAATGGCAGTTTTACCATGCCACCAAATTTTGAAACACCAAGCAAACCAGCAAATAACGATGAATTATTTGCCCCTGTTGCAAGCGATGATGGCTTTAATAAACCTAGCATAGAGCTTAAACCTGAAATTTTAGAGCCTATGCCTAGCAAGCCAGTTGATGTAAATATCAAACAAGACCCAGAGCCAAGTATGCCTAGCAAACCAGAACCAAAGCAACAAAACATCGCCAAAATAGAAAAACCAAGCCCTAAGCCACAAGCTAGCACTCAAAAGCCAAGCACAAATACCCAAATAGCAAAAGGCACTTATGTTCAAGTAGCCTCTTTAAGCACGATAACGCCAAATAATGCGTTTTTCAAAAAGATTAAAGATGCAGGATATAGCTACACCACTTATAAAACAATAGTAAATGGCAAGCATACAATAAAAGTGCTAATAGGGCCTTTTACCCAAGGTGAGTTAAACGAAAACATAGGCAAGATAAAGGCCGATATCTCAAATAGCGCCTTTATTTACCGCGTTAAATAATTTAAAATCGCCTTAAATATTTAAAATTTAAAGAGCTTTTTTTAAAGCTCTTTATTAAAATTTCAAATTTTAATTACATTTTAAAGCAAGATTATGAATTATTATGCCGTTATAGGAAATCCCATCGCTCACTCAATTAGTCCGCGCTTACACAATGCCGCTTTTAATGCGCTTGGCATAAATAGCGTGTATTCGCGCGCGCTTTTAGAGATTATCGATGATGAAAACTTACAGCAAAATGCTCTTAAAAACTTGCTTTTTGATCTAGGTTTAAGCGGGGCAAATATCACCGTGCCTTTTAAGCAAACAGCCCTTAATATAGCAAATAAAGCAGATAGCCTAACAGAGCAAATTAAAAGCGCAAATACTCTTATAATTGAAGGCGATAAAATTAGTGCTTACAATACCGATGCGCCTGGGTTTTTGATGGCTATAAGTGAGTTTAGTGGTATTAGCGATGCGCTGATTTTAGGCGCAGGTGGCACGGCGCGCGCGATATCTTATATTTTAGATAAAAATGGTGTAAAAGTTAGCGTTTTAAATCGCAATGAAAATAGGGCGCAAGCTTTTAAAAATTATAATTTCTACACCCCACAAAGCTATAAAAATAAATCACACAAGCACGATTTAATCATAAACACCACGCCATCAGGGCTAAGCTTTGCTGGTTTGCCTTTTGATGAAGATTTATTAAAAAAAGCAATGAGTAGCGCAAAATACGCATATGACGCTGTTTATGGCAAAGCTAGTGCCTTTTTAGCCCTTGGCAAAATCGGAGGATTAAAATGCAAAGATGGCTTAGATATGCTACTTTTTCAAGCCGTGCTAGCTTTTAAACTTTTTAGCAAAAATAATGATGAATTAAGCATCACGCAAGCTATGCGCTACGCACTTAAACTCCCGCAAATTAAAATTTAACGCCAAATTAAAAGGCAAATTTTAAATTAAAGCTAAACTATCAAAAATATAAATAGATTTTATTAAATATGCTAAATTAAAATTTAAAGCGGGCTTTTAAAAAATAATTTTTAATTTTATCGCTTAAATTTAATATGTCTAGCCCCGTGCGGGGCTAATTCACAAAAAGACAAATTGTAAAAAAGAAATTTTAAAAAGCCCTAAGTTAAAGAATAAAATTATTTTGCTTTATTTTCTATCTTTTTTAAGCCCTCGTTGCGAAGATTTTTACTCATTATGGCAATTTCTTCGGAGCCTGTTTTTACAAGATTAGGGTTACATTCTAGCTCTTTTTTGCTGATTTTTTTAGGATAATCAATGCGAGAGAGAATAGAGCGAATTGTATTTAAGCGCGCTTTTTTCTTATCATCACTAACTATTATAGTCCAAGGCGCAAAATCAGTGTTTGAGGCTAAAAGCATAGAGTATTTTGCTAGGGTGTATTGATCCCAAAGTTGCTGGCTTTTGCTATCTACTGGTGATAATTTATATTGTTTTAGTGGGTCGTCTTTTCTGCTATCAAAACGGCGTTTTTGCTCTTCTTTGGTTACTGAAAAATAAAATTTATATAAAATTATGCCTGAATTTACTAGCATTTCTTCAAGCTTTGGCACTTGGTGCAAGAACATATTATGCTCTTCATTAGTACAAAAGCCCATCACAGGCTCAACGCCACCTCTATTATACCAGCTTCTATCAAAAATTACGATTTCCCCAGCTGCTGGCAAATGCTGAATATATCGTTGAAAATACCACTGCGTGCGCTCAATATTGCTTGGCTTATCAAGTGCTACAACGCGACATCCGCGCGGATTTATATGCTCGATTATGCGCTTAATCGTGCCACCTTTGCCAGCTGCATCGCGCCCTTCTGTTAAGATTAAAACTTTCAAGCCTTTTTCTTTTATATGCGCTTGTAATTTTAATAATTCAATTTGTAATTTTATTAGCTCTTTTTCGTATTTAAGCTTTTTCTTTTTTACTTTGATGGTAACATATTTGCTTTCATTGTCTTTTGTAAGCTCACTAGCCATAACCTCTCCTTTTTAGTGAAAAAATTTTAACATTTTAGCACGATTTACTGAAAATTTGGCAAAAATTTATAAAATTAGCCCTTTTAAAAAGGATAAAAATGAAAATTTTAAAATTTATTTTATTGTATTTTGCGATTTTTACTAGCTTTATATTAGCTGCGCCAGTAGATAAAGATAAGGCTTTTGAAATTTCGCTCTCATCTGCAACTAGCGGATTTGAAGCTACAATAAATATCGATAAAAGCGTGTATTTATACGCTGATAAATTAAAATTTTATGCCAACTCAAAAGAAATAAATGCTTTTTTAGATTTTCCAAAAATCACGCAAAAAGACGGCGAGAATGTGATTTTAAATAGTTTTAAAATTTTTATCCCGCTTGGACTTTTATATAATTATGCTGATGAAAATCTAGATTTATTGATAAATTATCAAGGTTGCTCGCTTGATGGTTTTTGTTATTCGCCCTTACAAAGTAGCTTTAAATTAAACTTAAAAACATCATTTATCACGCCCATTTCGCTAAATACTCCGCTTGAAAATGCTTCAAATTTTGAAATTTTAACAAAATCAAATGACGAGCAAATCGCCGATAGCTTTAATGAGCTTAGCGCGTTTTGGGTGATTGTTAGCTTTTTTGGTTATGGATTGTTGCTATCATTTACGCCTTGCGTGCTACCGATGCTACCTGTGCTAAGTGCCATTATAATAGCAAAAACTAGCAAGCAAAAAAGCCTAAAAACCGCTCTTTTAGCAAGTTTGAGCTATGTATTGGCGATGGCTTTAACTAATGCGATTTTTGGCGTGATTGCAGCAAGTGCTGGCAGCGGGCTAAATGCTTGGCTACAAAGCAATGTCGTAATAATCATCACAAGCGCGGTTTTTGCGATTTTAGGGCTTTTGATGTTTTTAACGCATAATTTTAAAATTCCAAATTTTTTAAATAATTTTGTAGATGAAAAAATAAAAGCTAGCTCAGGTTATGCGGGCATTGCCTTAATGGGCGCGCTTAGTGCTTTGGTGCTTAGTCCTTGCGTGGCCGCTCCCTTGGCTGGTGCCTTGCTTTATATAGCAAATAGTGCTGATATTTTGCTTGGCGGGCTGGCTTTATTTTTCCTTGGGCTTGGTATGGGCGCGCCATTAATCGCGCTTGGTTTTGGGGTTAAAATTTTGCCTCGCCCTGGCGAATGGATGGTTAAAATTTCGCAACTTTTTGGCTTTATTATGCTTGGTTTTGCCTTGTGGATGTTATCTAGGATTTTTGATGAAATTTTAATTTTTGCTGGGATTTTATGCGTGTTTGCGGCTGTAATTTTGGGTGCTTTTGATGAAGCTCTAAGTCTGGCACAAAAAGCCTTTAAAGCTTTTTGCGTGGTGATTTTGATTTTTGGTGCGGGTTTTATTTTGCTTTTTATGTTTAAAGAATTTGGAGCGGATAATTTAAATAAAATTTCATACCCTAGCCAAGCTCGCATGCAAAAAATTAGCACTCTTGCTCAGCTAAACACAGCTATCCAAAACTCACAAAAGCCCGTTATAGCGGAGTTTTGGGCATCGTGGTGTGTTAATTGTAAAAATTTTGAAAAAGAAGTTTTAAGCGATAGCGAGGTTAAAAATGCCTTAGAAAACTTTACTTTAATTAAAGTTGATGTAAGCAAGGCAGATAATGCGAGCAAAGAACTTTTAGAAAATTTTAAACTTTTTGGGCCGCCGGCTTTGATTTTTTTTGAGAATAAAACACAAAAACTAAAAATCACAGGTGAAGTAAATAAAATGAAATTTTTAGAAATTTTAAATAAATTTTAAAGCATTTATTATTTTTTTTGTGCTAGAATTGCGAAATTTTTGCTAAGGAGAGAGTGATGACTTTCAGTGTTAAAAGCCCGATTTTAGGTTTTGAAGATATTAAAACAGTAGAGATTGAACCGCTTGAAAATGGATTTTTTAAAATTAGCTCAAAAGAGCGTGATGAGGGCAAAGAGTCTGTGTCTTTTACCGTAGTAAATCCATATGTGATTCGCCCTGATTATGATTTTGAGTTGCCTACGCCTTATCAAGTTTTAATGGATATAGACGATAATAGTGGCTTAGAGGTTTATAATATGGTAATGTTAAGCAAAACCATAGAAGATTCAGGTGTAAATTTCTTAGCGCCGATAGTTTGTAATGTAAAAAACAAAACCCTAAGCCAGGTTGTTTTGGAGCCAAAATTTTATCCACAATACGGCCAAGCAGAGCGCATAGGCGCGATTGTAAATAAAGATGTTTATGTGGTAAAAGGGCCGATTTTAGGCTTTGAAGATATCACAAAAGTAGAAATAACCCCGCTTGATAAGTTTTTTGTAACTATGAAAAGCAAGCAAAGCAACGATGAGCATAAAAACACAAGCTTTACCTTAATTAATCCTTACATTTTGCGCCCTGATTATAGCTTTGATGTGCCTACTCCATACCAAGTTTTATTAGAAATCCACGATAAAAGCGAACTAAGAGTATATAATATGGTAATGCTAAATAAAACCATAGAAGAATCAGGCGTAAATTTCTTAGCACCGATAGTTTGTAATGCAAGAAACAATCTAATGGCGCAAATCGTGCTAGATCCAAAAGATTATGTAGAATATAGCCAGGCTGAAAAAATATCTAAATTTTTAGGCAAATAAAATGAAAAAAGCTATTTCTTTATTAGAATTGCTATTAGCGATAATTGTAGTAGGTATAGGTGCTAGCGCCATACCGCCTATTGTTATGGCAACGACTAAGGCAAATGAACAAACCATTCTTTCAGAGGTTGTAACCTCTACTAGAATAATGATTGATGAGCTTTTATTAGAGCCTTATAATAGCGTTTTGGCAAATGGCTTTACAGGCAAAAGTGGTGCCACGCTATATACAGGCATTGTAAAAACGGTAGATTGCGCTGATGATACAAGTTGCGATAGCAAAGATAGGCGTTTTAATAAAAATGCTACTCAGTATTTTTCTCGTAGCTTGGCTGTAAATAGTAGTGGCGAATTTGTAAAGGCTGAAAATTTAGCTAGCAAATCAGGCGAGGCAAATACGCCCGGCTCAGCAAATTATGCATTAGGATTAAACAATAGAAAAAATGCCGTTGAAAGAAGCATAGACACAGGCACTGGCAATAGAAATCTTATAAAATTTAAAAGCCTAGCAAAGGCTAGTTTTTTAGAAATTACTGGCGATACTGCCGATAATAAATCAGAATTAAATGTAACCTTTGATCTTAGCAATACAGGCGATGCCGCAAAAAATGTAATGGTTGTAGATGTAAATTCTAGCTTTGATAATAACAGCAAAATCGGCGGTGTAGAAAATGTTATTCTTTATGGTTTTGCGTTTAATATCTCAGAAGAATCAAAATAGGTAAAATTATGAAAAACAAATACAAAAAAAATAAGTTAATTTCAGCTTTTACTATGATAGAGCTGATTTTAGTGATATTGATTTTAGGCATAGTAGGCAGTCTAGGCTCTGAAATTTTAAGCGTTTTGTATAATAATTATTATTGGACAGCAAAAACTCAGCGCTTAGAAGCCCAAGCAAATCTAGCAGCAGATATCGTAGCAGCTAGGTTAAAGCACCGCATTCCACAAACAACAGCCGCGCTTGATAAAAACAATAAATACAAATCAGTAAATGGAGCCCAAGATAGCGATCTTATTTTTTATCTTAAAGCTTATGAATTAGAGCGCCGCGATTTTGACGCTTGGAAAGATACTTCTCTTTATCCAAAAGAGCCACGCGTAAGCGGATATATAAATAAATTAGAAGATAAATCTAATAAAGCAGGTGATAAATACACCGATACCATCACAATCACTAGCGATGATAGCAGATTTAATGGTTTAGGTGAATATACTATATTTTTTAATGACGATTCAGCTATATTTTATAAGCCAAAAAAAGCAGCAGGTAGCGCAAATGAGGATTTATATTTAAAGGCTTATTATGAAAAAAATCAGCCGTTTTTTTATGGGTGTAGTAATGGGAGCATAGCATATCCTACTCATCAGGCTGGCACAATTACTATAACTAGAAGTGGTTGTGATTTAGATAATGGCGATAAGGTTCGCCCAAGCAGAGCTGGCTCTTTGTATCGTTATTCTTTTTCAAAAGAAGTAAATAAAATTGTTTTTGAATCAACAAAAACACTTGGCACCACTAAGCTTGGAACTTTAAAATTAGAAGTTTTAGAAGCCACGAAAAGTAAAGTAGCCCAAGGCAAAACCTACACCCTAGCTCGTAATGTAAGTGCTTTTTCTTTTACTTCATTAAGTGCGGATCCGCATTTTGCTAGTGGTATAGTATTTAAAATTTGCGTCTATGATAATGAAAAAAACGATCTTAGCGGAGTAGAACACGAAGTATGTCAAACTAGGATAGTCCAATGAAAAAAGCTTTTTCTTTAATTTTAGCTATTATATTTATACTAGCAATAGCAAGCATTGGTGCGCTAAGTTTTAGCATATCTAGCGCAGGCGCACAAACTACCACAAAGCAATACATGCACGAGCAAACCGAATTATTATCTCAAGGCGCGATAGAATATGCCATTTTACGCATTCAACAAACCGATTTTGCCCAAGCAGGCAAATGCATAAACAAAATAACAACAAACCTAAAACCTAAATCTACCGATCCCAAACAAGCAAAAATAACCTTCATATCTACGCTAAGAATCACTTATATAGGCGAAAAGAATTTATTAACATCTGCTGGTTGTAGCTCTATCATAGAAGACACCACAGCTAATAAGCAAAAAATAAAAGCGGTGATAATTAGAGGGCGCACTTGTAGCACTACAAATGGCGCAGATTGCGATGAAGAAGTAGCCCATTCATTTAGCACTACGCAAATTCCATAATCTTGTGGCTTTGGCTATTAGCTAGAGCCATAAATTTTATCTCTTTTATAATCTCATTTTATTAAGCGCGTTTTGTGTAAATTTTAAAATTTATTATTTATAAAGAGCAAATAATCTTAAAAGATATCTTTAAAATATAAAAGAAAGTTTAAAATTTAAATGCGTAAATTTTTAATGCCAATTTTAAGATTTAAAATTTTAACGGCGGTT
>SPMW01000015.1 GCA_009827235.1 Candidatus Campylobacter infans
GGTGGTTTTGGGGCTGGATTTGTGGGCGCGTAGTGAGAATAAGGGCGGGGTAGGTTGTGGCGTGGTGGCGGTTTGGGCATTGTGAGTGTGTAGCTGAGAATTTAGCGTGGGTTTAAGTTAGTGTGGGTTTTATAAAAGCGTGGCAAATTTGGGTTTTTGGCGCGTGGATTTGTGGATTGTATTTTTTTGGGCGCGTTGCTAAGAGTGTGGCGGGCAAGCGGGCGCGTTTGGTTTTGGTGTGTTGAATTAAATTGAAATTTTAAACTTTGTGGATTGTGGCTGAGAATTTGGCGCGAACGGCTAGTGGAGCAGGCGGGTAAATGCGAACGGGCGGGCGCGGGTTGCTTTTAAATAACGGTGTGGCACAAATGGCTAGCGGGGTAGGGCGCGCGCGTTGTGGGCGGGATTTGGAGCGGGTTAAAAATTGTGGTGGTTTTATAATGGCGTGGCGGTTTGGCGTGTGGTGGTTGCGCGGTTGATGGTTAGGCGGGCGCGCGGTGATAGGCTAAGAATGTGGCGGGCGTGGTTTGCTTTTAAATAATGCTTGGTGGGCGGGCTTGGCAATGGCGTGGCATAAAGACAAGGGGTGTTAAAATCGTTACATTAAAATAAATTTTAAAATTTTGGTGTTTTGGCGGATAAAAATTTGCGTGGCGCGTAGGTTAAAATTTGGCGGATTTATGAATGAAATTTAAAATTTTATTTTGGCTAGGAATTTGCGGGTGTGCGGGTTTGGTTTTTGGGTTTTTTGCGGGCGGATTAAAAGCTAAATTTTAAAATTTTATTTTGGTTGAGAATTTGGCGTGGGTTAAAATTTGGGTGTGGGTTTGTGGTGTTTTGAATAAGTTTAAAATTTTAAAATTTCATTTTGGCTAAGAATTTGGCGTGAAATTTTAATGGCGTGGCGCGTGGCTTGTGTGGTTTGTTTTTAAATAATAGTTGGTTTGCGGGGGTTTAATAAAATTAACATTTTAAAATTTGCTTTTTGGTTAAGAATTCGGCGCGTGGATTAAAAGAAAATTTTAAAATTTGGGCGGTTTGGTGGATAAAAATTTGCGTGGCGTGGGGCTAGCTGTTTGCGTGGGGCTGAGAGTTTGAGGGTGCAATTTGCTTTTAAAAATAGCGTGGCGAATTTATTGGGCTAAATACGGCGCGGATAAACCTTAATCCAAAACAAAGCTTATTTAAAAGAAATTAGCGCGCCCAGAAATTAGCGAGCGTAAATAAAATATCTTGCGCCGTTATAAAGAAAACATTTTATTTGCTCAATTAAAAGAAATTATCACGCCTAAAATTAGCCTGCTAGAAATTAGTTCGCCTGCGAGAATATGGCGAACCAATTATAATTCAATGCCTGAAATTTTAATAAGTTTATGTTTAAGATTTTAATAATTAAACACTCAAAATTTTAATAATTCAGCACCCAAAAATTTATCAAATTTTAATAATCCAACACCCAAAATTTTAATAAGCTAATGCCTAGAAATTTTAATAATTTAGTGCCTAAAAGCGCCTAAAATTTTAATAATTTAAACAAATTTTAATATAAATAGTCGCGTAAATTTTAAATAAAAGCAGGATTTATTTAACAAATCTTAAATAAAAACGCAATTTATTTAACATATTCCACGCCGTTTCCGGCTATGATTTCGCCGATTTCATACGCGTCTGTGTTTGCTAAAATGTGGCTTGCGTTCTTGCTTGAAACCACCAAAATCATACCCACGCCACAATTAAAAGTGCGCTCCATTTCACTTTCATTTACTTCGCGTGATATTAGTTTGAAAATTTCAGGCATTTTGATCTTGCTTTTTTGAATGCGCGCGCCAAGTCCAGCAGGCAAAATGCGCGGTAAATTCTCGCTAATCCCGCCACCTGTAATGTGCGCAAGCGCGTTAATATAATCATTTAAGCGCAAAAACTCATCTACATAAATGCGCGTTGGCTCTAAAAGCACATCTATCAAAGCTTTGCCGTTAAAATCGCTATTTAAATCGCAATTTAGCTTTTTGATGACAGCGCGCGCTAACGAAAAGCCATTTGAATGCAGCCCTGAGCTAGGCAAGGCTAGCAAAATATCGCCTTTTTGGACGAAATTTCGTCTATCGATTTGGGCTTTTTCAGCCACGCCCACGGCAAAACCAGCCAGATCAAAATCGCCCTTTTCATACATTGATGGCATTTCTGCTGTCTCGCCACCAATTAATGCGCATTTTGCAAGCTTACAACCCTTTGCAATACCGCTAAGCACGGCCTTTGCCACTTCTATATCAAGCTTGGCGCTAGCATAATAATCAAGAAAAAATAAAGGCTTACCAAAATTACAAATAAGATCATTAACGCACATCGCCACTAAATCAATGCCCACACCTTCGTATTTTTGGCTATCTATGGCTAGTCTTAGCTTTGTGCCTACGCCATCAGTTGCTGCTAGCAAAACTGGTTCTTTTAAACCACTAGGCAAGGCAAAAGCACCAGAAAATGAGCCTATCCCACCTATGCAGCCTGCTTGTTTGGTGCTATCAACTAGCGGTTTTATCGCACTTACAAAGCTATTGCCCGCATCAATATCCACACCTGCTTGTTTGTAACTTATCATTATTTATCCTTAAAATGCGTGATAAAGGGCGAGATTTTAGCCAAAACTTGCTTAAATATGCTAAAATCTCGCATCTCAAAAAAGGACAAAAAATGAATCATCCACAAGCCATAGGTCCATATAGCATTTGGCGAAAAGCCGGTAAATTGGTGTTTTTCTCAGGTCAAATCCCGCTAGATCCAAATACTGGCGAGCTAATTTCAGGTGATATTAAAGCCCAAGCCATGCAAGCTTTAAAAAATGTAGGTGGCGCGCTAAATGCGGCTGGGTTAAGCTACGAAAATGTGATAAAAAGCACGATTTTTTTAACCGATATAAATGATTTTGGCGCGGTAAATGAAATTTATGCAAGCTTTTTTACAGAGCCGTATCCTGCGCGCTCAGCTGTTGGCATAAAGGCCTTGCCAAAGGGCGCAAAGATTGAAATAGAAGTAATTGCGCGTAAATAATGCCAGAAGCTTTTAAATATGGCATTGTGATAACAGGGCTTATCGCAAGTGGTAAAAGCACGGTTATTAAAATGTTATCTGCGCGCGGATACAGCGTGATTTGCGCCGATGAAATAGCCCATAAAATTTTAAATATAAAAGCAAAACAAATAGCACAAATTTTTGGGGCTGATTTATTAGAGACAAATTTTAATCAAAAGCTAAAAAATCAGCCCACAATAAATCGCGCAAAGCTTGGCGAAATTATATTTAGCGATAATCAAGCTAGACAAAAACTACAAGAAATTTTACATCCACTAATTTATGAGCAAATAATAAAAAAAGCCAAAAAATTAGAAAAAGAAAAAAAGCTGTATTTTGTGGATATTCCATTGTTTTTTGAAAGTGGTGGCAAGCAAAAATATAATTTTAAAGTAGCCTTAATCTACGCACCAAAAAGCCTAGCTCTAAGGCGTTTAATCGCTAGAAATAATTTAGAAAAAAATCAAGCACTTTTAAGAATAAACGCCCAAATGGATATAGAACAAAAAAGGCTGTTGAGCGATTTTATTATCGATAATAGCGCGGATTTAGAAAATTTAGAGAAAAATGTAGAGAGTTTTTTAGAAATTTTAAACCCTTTCTCAGATAACTGCGGCACAAACCTAAACTAAGTGCTCTGCTGTGTTCCCACCCTGAAGCTCTGCTTAAAATAAGCCTTGCACAGGTCTAAGAAAAGGCGAGGGGGATTTTATCAAAAAATGCTTAAAATAGGATTATGAATGTTTAAATTTCATTTTTTTTCATTATTTGGTGAGCTTTTAACGGCTAGGTATCGTTCGTTAGAGTTTCGCGCTAAGGTTTTAAGTGCTATGCTGTGTGCTAAAATGGTGCTTGATGATGGCGATTATAGCGTGATCACACAAATTGCTAGCTCTATTTATGGTAATGATGAAAAACGCTCTAATCTCTTGCTTCATGCCATAAAAGATTATGTAAAGCAGATAAAAGTTTATCGCACTAAGACGCTAGATAGTTTGTTAATCGATATAGATAATGAATTAAAATCTGTGCCAAGATATGCTAAAAAGATTGATTTTGCGCATTTGCGCCAAATGATGTGCGAAAGCGAAGATGACGATATAACCACGCAACAGCAAGTGTATGAATATATGTTAAACGAGGTGCAAAGATACACAAAGCAAGCATAAAAAGCAAAAATTTATAATTTTTTATTAAAATTTCGCGCCTAAATTTTGAATATAATTAAAATTTAACAACTTAAAATTTTAATATCAACGCTAAAAGAGGTTAAAATGGATCAAAGAAAAGAAAATTTAGCCAAAATCAAACTACTTCGTGCTTCGAGCGCTTTAAAAGAAGTGATTTCGCAAGCACTTGGTAATTTGGGTGATGAGCTTTTAAAGGGGCTTTGCGTAACTGATGTAGAATGCAAGCGCGGTAAGTACGATGCTTTTATTTATTTGGATAAAATGATGCTTGATGAAAAAGAGCAAGATTATGTATTAAGGCATTTAAAGCTTGCAAGTGGCGCGATAGAGGAGTTTTGCGTAGAAGCTCTTGGCTGGTATAAATCGCCAAAACTGCATTTTAAATTTGATGATAGTTTAGAGCGTCAAAACAAAATGGACGCGCTATTTAAAAAGGTTCAAGCCGAATTAGAAAAAGGTAAAAAATAATGCAAAATTTTGATTTAGCTTCTATAATCTCTCAATGTGGCGTAAAGCTCTATGATAGCGAGCTAACAAGCCAAAACTCTCGCACGATTTACCGCGTTTATATTATAAAAGATGGTGGCGTTAGCTTAGAAGATTGTGAAAAAGTAAGCCGGGTTCTTTCGCCGATTTTTGATGTTATGGCGCCTGTTGAGGGTGAGTATTTTTTAGAGGTTTCAAGCCCTGGATTAGAGCGTAAATTAAGTAAAATCGAGCACTTTGCGCTAAGTTTGGGCGAAGAAGCAAAAATCACGCTAAATGATAAAAGCGTGTTTATAGGCAAAATAATAAGCGTTGATGGTGAGATTATAACTTTTAGCAATGATGATGGCAAAAGTAAATTTTCTTTTAATGAAATTAAAAAAGCCAAAACATTTATTCAATGGTAAGTAAAAAATAAGCGATATTTAAGTAAATATAAGCTTAGTTTGTTAAAATGCGCGCCTAAAATCTAAGGAGATCTTATGAAAAAAATTACTTTGGCATTATGTGCTGCTAGTGCGGTTTTTGCAGCTAGTAACTACAACTACGAAATTACTCCATTTGCCGGACTTTCTCACTATGCACACGAAAATTTAAAAGATAGCGCTTTTTATGGTATGAAAGTAGCCAGAAATTTGGATTTTCCTTGGCTCAGCCAGATTGAATTAGGTATCGATCAAGCCTTGTCTGTAAAATACAAAGATCGCATAAATAAAGGCTACAACCAAAATTCCTACGATAAAACAAATATCGGCCGTTATTATGCTAACTTAGTAAAAAATTTCTATATCACAGATGATTTTGCCATTTATGCCTTAGCTGGCGGTGGTTTCCAGCATTACACCCACAATGATCAAGATTCTCAAAGGGGTGGTTTTGGGCAAGTAGGCCTTGGGCTAAGATATGATTTAACTAATCAAATAGCTGTTAAATTAGAAGGTAGAGATATTATCAAGCACGGTAATGATAAGCAATTAATAAGCCTTGGCTTTGGTATAGGCTTAGGCCAAAAAGCAAGTGCGCAAGAAGTAATTAGCGCGCCAGTTATCGGCGATGAGGATATGGACGGCGTGCCTGATAATATAGACCGCTGCCCTGGCACTCCACAAGGGCAAGTAGTAGATGAGTTTGGCTGTGAGAAGGTAATTCGTTTGCAACTTGGTGTTTATTTTGGTTTTGATAGCGCGGTCATTACGCCTGAGTATGAGGCTAAAATCGCTGAGGTATCAGAGCTATTAAAACAAAATCCAAGTTATTTGGTATTGCTTGAAGGCAATAGCGATGATATAGGTTCAAGCGGGTATAATTTAAAGCTTTCTAAACGCCGCGCTGATGCTGTGGCGCAAGTTTTAGTAAAACACGGCATAGACGCTAGCCGCATAAGCACAACAGGACTTGGCAAGGATAATCCTATTGCTAGCAACCAAACAGAAGACGGACGCGCTAAAAACCGCCGCGTAGATGCAAAATTTCGTAAATAATCTTAGTTTAAAATTTTAAAATTTCGCCCTGATTAGAATTCATAATCAGGGTTTTAATAAAATATTGTGAGTTAAAAATGCCTGAATCAAATTCCACGCAAGAACTTAGTATAAGAGATTTAAATATCACCGATGATGTAGTTTTAGAAGAAGTTTCAAAATACGCGCACTTAATAGAAAATATCGATTATTCACATTTATTAATGCTTTGTGTGCAATATTCTTTGCGAATAATAATTTCTTTACTTATATTTTTTATCGGTAAATGGATAATTGGTAAGATTAGCATTTTGCTTGAAAAGTTAGTTACTCGCGCAAAAATAGATGGTATGCTAGCACATTTTGTAGTAAATGCCATAAAAACCTTGCTTTTTATTTTTATAATACTAGCAGCACTTTCAAATTTAGGCATTGAAACTACTAGTTTTGTAGCCGTAATAGGCGCGCTGAGCTTGGCTATTGGTATGTCGTTTAAAGATACTTTTGGCAATGTAGGTGCTGGTGCGTTAATTATATTTTTTAGGCCGTTTAAACTGGGCGATTCTGTGGATATAAATGGTGCAATTGGTAAAGTAAGAGATATAAATTTATTTAGCACTTATGTTTTAACAGCAGATAACCGCACGATAATCGTGCCAAACTCGCAAGTAATTGGCGCGCGCATTGTTAATTTTTCGCTCCAACCACACAGGCGTGTGGATTTGGTTTTTGGCATTGATTACAGCGATGATATTAAAAAAGCCCGCGATATAATCTTAAAAATAGCCAATACAAATGACTTGGTTTTAAAGGGTGAAGAAGCGCCAGCACAGCCTTTTGTGGGTGTTTTAGAGTTGGCTGATTCTAGTGTGAATTTAGCTGCTAGATTTTGGGTAAAAACCGATGATTATTGGAATGCGTATTTTTCGCTAATTGAGAGTGTAAAAATCGCCTTTGATGAAAATGGTATTTCCATACCATTCCCACAAGTCGTAAGTCATTTTGTCCCAAGTGCTGAAAATACCGATATACCAAAGGATCTACCACAAAGCACAAATGAAAACAAAAATCCTAAAACTTTAACTAAAAAATAAAATTTTATGATGAAAACTAGCATTTTATTTGATTTAGATGGGACTTTGATTGATAGCACGGTGCCTATTTACCGTGCTTTTAAGTTTGCCTTTGCTAGTTTAAACCATAAAATTCCACAAGATGAGCAAATAAAAGCTTTAATTGGGCATCCACTTTCATTTATGTTTTCTAGTCTTGGTGCTCCAAAAGATGAAATAGACGAGTTTATTAAAATTTATAAAGAATGCTATGCTAAGCATTATTTAGATGAAACTATTTTGCTTGATGGTTGTGCTAGCGCGCTTCAAAGTGCTTCTAGCTTTGCGGATTTGGCCGTGGTTACTACAAAAACTAGCAAATATTCGCGCATTTTATTAGAGCATTTGGGTGTTTTAAAATATTTTAAAGCAGTAATTGGCGCAGATGATGTAAGCAGATTAAAGCCAGATCCTGAGCCGATATTTACAGCCTTAAAAGCCATCAATAAACCATCTACAAACGCCTTTATGATAGGTGATACAGCCCTTGATGCCTTAGCCGCTAAGGCTGCAAGCGTGCGCGCTCTTGGCGTGCGTTGTGGCTTTGGCAAGGATTTACAAGATTATTTTGAATGCGTTTTTAATAACGCACAAGATGCGATTAGCTGGATAAAAGAAAATGAAGCTAAAAGTTAATGCTAAGAGCTATGAAAGCACGGCTAATACGCTATTTGCCTTGCGCGATGAGCTAGGATTTAGCGTAAATGATCTTTGTATTTATAAAGGTTTTGCTATAAATGAAAATTTAGCCTTAAATGATGGCGATAGCGTGATTTTCATCAAAAAAGGCCAAATACCACCAAAACATATGCTAAAAGAAATGATGCAAGCTAGAAATAGCCCTGAGCTAAATGTGGCCTTAGAGCGCGCAAATATCGGCGTAGCTGGGCTTGGTGGGCTTGGTAGTGCTGTGGCTATCGCGCTTGCAAGAGTAGGTGTGGCTAAATTAAAATTAGTAGATTTTGATGTAATAGATCCTAGTAATTTAAATCGCCAGCAGTATTTCATAAGCGATATTGGTAAGAAAAAAACCACTGCCTTAAAGCAAATCATTGCGCGCATAAATCCTTTTGTAGAAGTTACCATACAAGATATTTACCTTGATGAAAGCAATGTAAATGCGGTGTTTGAGCCTTGTAAGATAGTGGCTGAATGCTTTGATAACGCAAAAAGCAAGGCCATGCTTTTAAATACTTTAAAACATAAAACAATCATCGCTGCTAGTGGCGTAGCAGGCTATGGAGCAAGCCAAGATATTAAAATTACGCAATTTGCTAGTAATGTGTGGATTTGTGGCGATTTAGAGCGCGCTGCAAGCATTGGCAATGGGCTAATGGCTCCACGCGTAGGCATCGCTGCTATGATGCAAGCAAATAAAATTTTAGAGCTTTTAGTAGGGTAAAAAAGCTTGAAATTTCTAAAATTTTATTAGAATTTTAGAAATTTCGACTACTAATTTTACTAAAAGCTAATTTTGAGTTTTAATTCTCGCGTTTTTGAATTTCATTTATGTTTAGCATAATAAATTTATACGATAAAAATATCACCAACGGCCAAAAACACATTAAAAATAACGACCACAGCATTGCTTTCCTTTATAAAATTTTAATACGAATGCGAATTTAAATCGCTTAGCTCCATTTTTTTGCTATCCATTTTGCGCCACACAAGCACGATATAGCCTAGCACAAATGGGATTACAAGGCTTACATAGCCCATCACGCTTAGCGTATAGTAGCTTGAGCTTGCATTTGCGATAGTAAGCGAGCTTTGCAAATCGCTTAAACTTGGATAAAACGCGCTATTTCCTAAGCCTACATTCAAAAACACCGCCATTACCGCGCACACTACGCCAGCTCCTAAAACAAAAATCCCCCTTGTGCCTTTAATGCTAAAAAAGATTCCAACTAACACGCTCGCCACGCCTATAAGAAGCAACGCTAAAATCAATGGATTTTGTAAAAAGTTTTTTAAATATAAATTTTCTATCATTACCACTTCGCCATTCGCACTTACACCAAAGCCATCTTTTACACATATCCACGCTAAAAATCCAAGAAAAAATGGCAAAAATAACGCCGTATTTACCACTATATCTTTTCGCGATTTACGCACGATATTTTCGTTTGCGATAGCGTTTATGAAATAGCTATTGGCTAAAATCCTGCTTAAAAAAACAAGCGCAAATCCTAACAAATAATTAAATGGATTTAAGAGTGCCTCTAGTCCGCGCCACTGGCTCTGCCACTCTACAAAATTTCTAGAATCTAGCGTGAAATATGAACCGCTAAAAAATGTGCTAACCGCCACGCCGATAAGAAACACGCCCAAAATCCCGTTGATTTTTAAAAACACTTCATAGGTTTTTGCCCCAAGCAAGTTGCCATCTTTTTTGCGGTATTCATAGCTTATTGCTTGTAAAATAAAGCAAAAAAGTATCGCAAGCCACACCCAATACGCCCCGCCAAAACTCGTAGCATAAAACAGCGGAAACGCCGCAAAAGCCGCCCCACCAAAAAGCACTAGCGTGGTAAATCCTAGCTCCCATTTTTTGCCCAAAGTATTGATAAGCAAGGACTTTTCCTCCTCACTGCTTGAAAGCCTATCAATAAGCCCTTGCCCACCTTGAACAAAAAACATAAACACCAAAAGCCCGCCTAGCAAACTCTCTAACACCCACCAATACGCTTGCAAATGCGCTAATTCTAATCCAAAAAACATCTAAAATCCTTTGCTTATGGTTTTTTTCATAATGCCAAGCTCGGCAAGTAAGAGCGCGGTAAATAAAAACAAAAATAAGAAAAATGAAATTTGAATGTTGGTGTGTGAAAGATTTGTTGCAGCGATATGCACAGGCATTAAATCTTGTATCGCCCACGGCTGTCTGCCTACTTCTGCTACTATCCAGCCTGCCTCTGCTGCGATATAGCCAAATGGTATTGCTACCACGCAACACCACAAAATTTTTCTAAATTTTTGCACATCATTTGCCATTGAAAGATAAAGCACTACGATAAAAAGCACAAAAAACGCGCTCCCTAACGCCACCATTAAATGAAAACTATAAAAAGTTATTGCCACAGGTGGCACAGCTTTTTCTTTTGATTCTAAATAGCCATAGCCAAAGTTGCTCATATTTGCTTGTAATATAGATTTTTGCTCCTCCATAGCTTGTGTGTTATTTTGCTCTTTTGCTTCTTTATAAGATTTTAGGGCTTGCACAGCTAGTTTGCCTGAGGCGATTTTAGAATCTAAAGAAGGGATATTTTTTTCTTCATTACCAAAAATTAAATCATTTATCCCCGGGATAAATCCATTATTATCTCTTGTGCCAAGAATAGAAAGCGCGTAGGGGATAGTAAAATCAAATAAAAATGTCGGCTCATCATCGCCTAGCTTTTTATTTGGGTTTAGTATGCCAAATGCCACAAGCCCAGCTCTATGTTCGCCATCATAGACTCCCTCCATTGCAGCAAGTTTCATCGGCTGCTTTTGAGTAACCTGATACGCACTTTCATCGCCACTAAAAAAGAGAAATACCGAAGTAAGAAGCCCAAAGCTAGCCCCAATTATAAGAGAACGCTTTGCCTCCCAAATATGCCGCCCGCGAAGCATAAACCACGCGCTTATCCCCATCACAAAAAGCGCGGAAATTACATAGCCGCTTGCTATTGTGTGGAGAAATTTCGCCACAGCTACGGGGGAGAGCATCACCTCTAATATACTACTCATTTCATTTCGCGCGCTATCTGGGTTAAATATCGTGCCGATAGGGTATTGCATCCAGCCATTTGCCACGAGAATCCAAAATGCGCTTAGATTGCTCCCAATTGCCACTAGCCACGATGAAAGCAGGTGAAATTGCTTTGAGACACGATCCCACCCAAAAAACATCACGGCAAAAAATGTCGCTTCTAAAAAAAACGCGATGATTCCCTCAATGGCAAGCGGTGCGCCAAAAATATCGCCCACAAACCAGCTATAATTTGCCCAATTTGTGCCAAACTCAAATTCCATTATAATGCCTGTGGCTACACCGATAGCAAAATTTACCCCAAAAAGGGTGAGCCAAAATTTGGTGATTTTTAGCCATTTTTCATCGCCACTTTTTACATAAATGCTCTCCATAATCGCCACTATAAAGCTAAGCCCCAAAGTAAGCGGGACAAACAAAAAGTGATAAATCGCAGTTAATCCAAACTGTGCCCTACTCCAATCAACGCTTAATTCCATCTTTGATCCTTTTTATTATTTAGAATTATTTAGAATTTCCAAAAGTTAAATTTTCTAATACAAAATTGCTTTTTGCTTTATCATCGCCGATATTTTTTAATGAGTTATCATAAATGAAAATTTTTAACAAGCCAAACATTATAATTAGCTTAATGATTATCACAGCCCATAGTGTGCGACCTAGCGTCATATTTTTAAAGCCGTCAATATAAAAGGAAGTAATATTTTTTAGTATTTTTATCATGAATTTTACTACTTAATAAAAATTACGAACCATATTATAATCAAAATTTTTGGTTTAGTATGTAATTTGATTACAAAAAATAAAAAATCCATAAAGTTCTTTAAAGTCTATATTTGCTAAAATCCCGCGCTAAAATCATAAGGACAAAAGTGAAAAGTAAATTTATTTTTATAACAGGTGGCGTGCTTAGTTCTCTTGGTAAAGGCATAGCTGCTGCTTCTATTGCAACTTTATTAAAAAGCGCTGGGTTAAAGGTAAGTATTTTAAAAGCAGATCCATATATAAATGTAGATCCAGGCACGATGAGTCCATTAGAGCATGGCGAGGTTTTTGTTACGGCTGATGGGGCTGAGACGGATTTGGATTTGGGGCATTATGAGCGTTTTTTAGATGAAAATTTAAGCCAAAATAATAATTTTACCACAGGTTGCGTTTATAGCACAGTAATTCAAAAAGAACGCCAGGGTGATTATTTGGGCAAAACCATTCAAGTAATCCCACACATCACAAATGAAATAATTAGGCGCATAAAGCTAGCTGCAAAAGCTAATGATATTTTGATTGTAGAAATTGGCGGAACAGTAGGCGATATAGAGGGTTTGCCGTTTTTAGAGGCCATTAGAATGCTTGGGGGCGAATTAGGCAAAGAAAATGCGATGTTTATTCATTTAACCTTAGTGCCTTTTATTAAGGTTGCTGGCGAATTAAAAACAAAACCTACTCAGCATAGCGTGGGCGAGCTTCGCCGTATAGGCATAATCCCTGATATGCTAGTTTGTCGCTGTGAGCAGAGTTTAAATCGTGATTTAAAGGATAAAATCGCATCAAGTTGTGGCGTGGCGCGCTCTTGCGTGATTGAAAGCCCGGATTTAGCAAGCATTTATCAATTACCGCTAAATTTTATGGCACAAGATATTTTAGAGCCGATTGCCAAGCAATTAAACCTTGGTAAATTAAACGCAAATATGCAAAATTGGGATAGTTTAGTAAAGCGCGTAGTAGCACCAAATAACGCTATCACAATAGCTTTTGTAGGCAAATACACAGATTTAAAAGAAAGTTATAAAAGCTTAACTGAGAGCATAATTCACGCTGGGGCCAGCTTAGATACGCGAGTAAATCTAAAATGGTGCGATAGTGAGCGCATAGATGAAAATAATGTTGGCGAAATTTTTAAAGATTGTAGCGGGATTTTGGTTGCTGGTGGCTTTGGCGGTAGGGGCGTAGAGGGTATGATATGCTCGGCTAAATACGCAAGAGAGCATAAAATACCTTATCTTGGAATTTGTCTTGGTATGCAAATTGCGCTTATTGAGTTTGCAAGAAATGTTTTAGGGCTTGAAAATGCAAATAGTATGGAATTTGATAGTGCTTGTAAAGAAAATGTGATTTATTTAATAGATAATTTTATAGACGCAAGTGGCACAAAGCAAATTCGCACGCACAAAAGTCCATTAGGCGGGACTATGCGACTTGGCAGCTATGAATGCGAGCTAAAAAAAGGCTCACTTTTGGCTAAAATTTATGATAACCAAAGCAAAATAATCGAACGCCATCGCCATCGTTATGAAGCAAACCCAAAATATCGCCAAGATTACGAAAAAAATGGCTTAATAATTAGTGGCCAAAGTAAGGGCTTAATTGAAGCTTGTGAATTAAAAAATCATCCATTTTTTCTTGGCGTTCAGTTTCATCCTGAATTTACCTCGCGCCTAACTAAGCCAAATCCTGTAATTCTTGGCTTTATTAAGGTTAGTTGCGCTGAGTGATGATGAGTAAAAAATGATGATAAATGCAAACACGCAAAGAGTGTATTCAAGCCAAATGCCTAATTTATTAAATAAAACTAAAATTTTAGAAATTTTAAATAAGCGTTTTAGCAAAGATAAGCACACAAAGCTTAGCACCTTGCCATTGCCAAAAGAATTAAAAGATATTTATAAGGCGGCTGGGCGCATAAAACAAGCCATTATTAAGGGGCAAAAAATCGCTGTTGTGGGCGATTATGATTGCGATGGGGTTTGTTCTAGTGCGGTTTTGGCTGAGTTTTTTGATGATGTGGGCGTAAAAGATTTAATCGTGCGAATCCCAAATCGCTTTAAAGATGGCTATGGTTTAAATGAAGCTATAATCGATGAGCTAAGAGATAGGGATTTAATCATCACCGTTGATAACGGTATTACAGCCTTTGAGGCTGGGCAAAAATGCGAGCAAGTAGGCATTGATTTAATCATAACCGATCATCATATGCTAGGCGATGGCTTGCCAAAGGCTTATGCTATCATAAATCCACAGCAAGATGATGATAATTTTCCTTTTAAAGAAATTTGCGGTGCTGAGGTGGCGTGGTATTTAGTAGCTAGCATAAAAGAGCTTTTGGGTTTAAAACACTATAATATGGGCAAATTCACAGATCTTTTAGCCATTGCCATTATGGCTGATATGATGGAGCTAAGAGATATGAACCGCGTGCTTGTAAGAGAGGGCTTAAAATATATCAATAAACGCACAAGAGCTTGTTTTGATGTGATTGCTAGGCATTATGATAAAGAAAATTTTAATTTTGATGATATTAGTTTTAGTATAGCCCCACTTATAAACTCAGCTGGCAGAATGGACGATGCCACGCTTAGTTATGAGTTTTTACGCGCTAAAAGCACGCAAGAAGCACAAGACTTATTCAAAACCATACAAGATTTAAATAAAGCCAGAAAAGATGAAGAAAGAATACTTTTTGAAGATAGCATTAAAAATGTAAATGAAAAGGACAATATAATCGTATCTTATGGCCATGCTTGGCATGAGGGCGTGCTTGGCATTGTGGCTAGTCGCTTGGCTAAGATGTATAAGCGGCCAGCTATTGTGTTTAGCTGTGAAAAAGGGCGCGCAAAAGGCAGTGCTAGAAGTGTTGGGCGTTTTAATATTTTAGAATTAATCGCCGCACAAGAAAAAATGCTAATTAGCTATGGCGGGCATAGAGGCGCAGCTGGGGTTGTGCTTGAAGAATCGCGCCTTGAAGAGTTTCGTTATGTTATAAATAATACTTGCGTGTTGCATAATTTTCAAACAACTGCTTTAAGTGATGAAGTTTTGGGCGAAATTGATGTTAATAGCATCGATATGGAGCTAATGGATATAATTAGTTCTTACGAGCCATACGGACAAAAAAATCCGCGCCCTACATTTTGGCTTTATGGTGTTAAAGTGGTGCTTGTTCGCACAATAGGCGCAAATGAATCGCATTTAAGGCTAAGGCTTTTTAAGGCTGGACGCAACTTGGATGCTGTGTTTTTTAATTATGATTATGTGCCAAAAGAAGGCGATTTTATCGATGTTTTATTTATACTTAGTAAAAATAATTTTCGCGGCACGCAAAGTATTCAATTATTAATACAAGAAATAATTTATTAAATTTTAAAATTTACGCCAAATTTTAAAATTTTAAAATTATGAAAGGATAAAAATGTATAGATTTGCCCCTAGCCCAACTGGCGATATGCACATAGGCAATTTACGCGCCGCGCTGATAAATTATGTTTGTTCTTTACAAGATAATAGCGGGTTTATCGTGCGCATTGAAGATACTGATAAAGAGCGAAATATACCAGGCAAAGATACTGAAATTTTAGAAATTTTAAAAGAATTTGGCATTAGCTACCAGATGCTGTATTATCAAAGCAAAAACTTAAAATTTCACCAAGAATTTGCTGCAAAATTACTAAGTGAGGGCAAGGCGTTTTTATGCTTTTGTGATGAAGCCACGCTAGAAAACAAAAAGCAAATTGCAAAAGAGCAAGGCAGAGCATATCGCTATGATGGGACTTGCGAGCATTTGAGCGCTGATGAGGTTTTTAATAATCCTCGCCCTGGTGTGGTTAGATTAAAAATCCCAAAAGATGCGGATTTTAGTTTTGATGATGAGATAAAAGGGCGGGTTAGTTTTGAATCTTGTAATTTTGATAGTTTTGTGCTTTTAAGAGCGGATAAAACGCCTACTTATAATTTTGCTTGCGCGATTGATGATATGCTTGAAGGCGTTAGTTGCGTGATTAGAGGCGAAGATCATGTAAGCAATACCCCACGCCAAAATTTAATAAGACAAGCCCTTGGCTACAACTCCAAAATCAAACACGCGCATTTGCCAATAATCTTAAACGCGCAAGGCCAAAAAATGAGTAAAAGAGAAAATTCAAGCTCGGTAAAATGGCTATTAAATCAAGGTTATATGAGCGAGGCTATTGCTAATTATTTGCTTTTGCTTGGCAATAAAACCCCGTGCGAGATTTTCACGCTCCAAGAAGCAAAAGAATGGTTTAGCCTAAAATCTCTTTCAAAAAGTCCGGCTAAATTTGATGAGGATAAATTAGCGCAAATTAATAGAGAGCATATCCGTCAAGCAAGTGATGCGCGCTTAAAGCAGCTAGGATTTACTAAGCCAGAATTAGCGCGCTTTTTCACACAAGAAGCCAGCCTAATCACACAAATTAAAGAAAAAATTAATAAAATTTACTCTCCAAAAATAATTGATGATGAATGGCAAGCTAACGCAAAAATCATCAAAAATGCGCTTTTAGAATTAGTAGAAAATAAATCCTTGCCAGATGATTTTAAGCAACTTCAAAATATTTTAAGCCAAAAAACCGGGCTAAAAGGTAAGGCGTTTTTTATGCCACTGCGCTTGTTGCTAAGTAATGCTAGCCATGGCCCTGAGCTAAGCCAACTATATGCTTTGATTAAAGATGATTTAAAGGAAATTTTAAAATAATGATTGTTTTAGGTAGTTTTTTAATGGCCATTGCGCAAATATTGCATTTAATAATTACAGCGTATATTTTTGTGATAATTGCTTGTGCGCTGCTTAGTTGGGTTAATCCAGATCCTTTTAATAAAATCGTTCAAATTTTATACCGCCTAAGTGCGCCAGCTTACGCGCTTGTGCGTAAAACACGCATTCCTACTGTATTTGGCGGGATTGATTTGGCTCCGCTTATTATAATTTTAGTTTTACAATTTGTAGATATATTTTTGATGAGGTTATTTGGTGAGATTGCGCGCGCGTTTTAATAAAATTTTAATCTTTTGTGGAATTTTTGTTTTTTTTAGCGGTGCTTTTGGGGCTATTCCTAGCTATGATGAGCTTTTAACTGCTCCAAGCGGGCTTGTAAAGGATTATTATATATACCGCTATGCAAATGAAAAAAGAGTAAATAAGGCAAAATTAAGAGCTTTAAGGGAGAAAATTTATCGCTACTCAGGCAGAATTAAAACAAAATTTGATGAAATTTTAGGTGAATATAATGTCCATACGCGTTGTCAAGGCGAGCTAATTACGCTCTCAAAACAATGCCAAAGAGATGTGATTACCAAAAAATATTTAAGCGATCTAAGCCCTGAGCAAAGAGCCCAGCTAGCAAAGCATTATAAAAAGCACGATTATGGGCTTTATGTGTTTATAAAAAGCTATGATTTGGGGCTGGATTTTCTTTTTTCTCAAAATAGCGATTTTGCTTTATTGAAGTATTATCACACGGCTGAAAATAAAAAAGAGGTGCTAAACTTAGCTAAATTTTCCCCCGGGCTGTGGGCAAATCTTAGTGGTAATTGGGCTTTTTTAAGCTTGATAAATGAAGCTGTGATTTTAGATAAGCACGATGAGCTAAAAGAGCAGTTATTGGAGCTACATCCATCAAAACCGCGCGCAGATGTGGCGTTTTTAGCTGGTGTGAATGCGATTTTACATAATCAAGATAAAAAAGCCTTAGCCTTTTTCAAGCAAGCAGCCAAAACGCCCAAAAATGCGATTTATAGAGATAATGCGCTATTTTGGGTGTATTTAATTAGTAAAGATAGGGCAGTTTTAGAAAATTTAGCCAAAAGCAATAGTATAAATATTTATAGTTTATACGCATATGAAAAGCTAGGCACCAAGCCCTTTGATGTAATAGTGCCAAAACCTACAAGAAAAAAAGCCAAAAACTATGATATAACAAATCCTTTTGCTTGGGAGAAAGAAAAAGCGCATGCTAATAATCTAAAAGGTAGCGAGCTGATGAAATATGCGGGTAAATTTTATACCAAAAATACTCTTGGCGAATACACTTATTTAATGGAGCGCGCACATAATTATAAAAAGCATTATTATCCCTTGCCTTTTATGGATAAAATCGGCACAAAAGATGTAAAAAGACAAGCCCTAATCCTTGCTCTTGCAAGGCAAGAAAGCCGTTTTATCCCGGGTTCGGTTTCTACTTCTTATGCTCTTGGAATGATGCAATTTATGCCTTTTTTAGCGCGCGATATAGGTAAAAAAGAGCTAAAAATACCAGATTTTGATGAAAGCGATATGTTTAAACCAGAAATTGCTTATAAATTTGCCAATCACCATTTAGATTATTTACAAACTTATTTAAAAAGTCCGGTGTTTGTAGCTTATGCTTATAATGGCGGGATAGGATTTGTGAAAAAAATGCTTTTAGGTGGTAAAATTTTTAATCCAAATAATGCTAAAAACAAATACGAGCCATTTTTATCAATGGAGCTAGTTCCATTTAGTGAAAGCCGTGATTATGGCAAAAAGGTGCTTGCTAATTATATAATCTACCGCGCTATCTTGGGCTCCAATACAAAGATTTCGCAATTTTTTGAAAGCTTAATGATACCAGAACGCTCGGATACTTTTCGCTCACAACAGCATTAAAATTTAAATGTAAAACCGCGCTATTTTTTACAGGCGCGCTAATTAAATAGTATTTTGCCCACGAAATTTTAAAATCTATATCTTTTAAAATTTCATCATCTGGGGATAATTCTTTTATCGTTATGCCGGAATTTTCATTATTCACGCTTATTGTGCCATTTAAAATTTGCGCGTTTTTTGGGATTATGTTTAATATAAAATATTCAAATTCCTTGCTTTTTTCTTTATCATAAACTGGATTTATATACGCTCCAAGCGCTAAAAAATCACCTTTTTCAAATTTGCTAGTATAGGCTAAAAGCTCTTTATTTCTTGCGTTTGAGATATTTAAGGGCGATGAGCAAGCACTAAGAATAAAAGCAGTAGCTAAAAGGATTAGATATTTTTTCATTTTTTGCCTTGTAAATTTGAAATTAAAAGCGCGCATTATAGCATAAACAAAATTTTAAATTTTTTGTAATTGATAAGCACAATCAAAATATAAGAGAAATTTAAGTATTTATAAATATAATAGCTAATATCAATTTTATAAAAAAGGATTAAAATGTCAGTTTTGGTAATAGGCGCAGATGAAATAACGCACATCAAAGCAGTTCTTAGCGATCTTGGAGCAAGCAATATAGAGCATTGGGACGCAAGAAATGAAAACAGAGTAAATCGCAAGGCTATCCCGCAAAATGTAGAATGCGTGGTGATGCTGACTAGTTTTTTAAACCATAACACAATGAAAAAAATTAAATCGCAAGCCAAAAAACGAAGCATTCCAGTTGTTTGCGCTAAAAGAAGCGTTAGTTGCGTGTTTTGCGAGTATTGTAAGGTTTTTGGCTTGGACAAAAAATTTGCTTGTGGCAAGAATTTTGGGCTGTGATTTAATTAAAATTTAAGGCAAATAAAATTATTAAAATTTAAAACAAGCAAGATTATTAAAATTTCAGCATAATTATAAAAACTGCGGATAAAATCGCCCGTTTTTAGTTTTAATCCACTATAAATTTTAGTAGCAACCACGCCCTAAGCCACTTTTTTGGCTAAGCGCTTAGTAATTTAGCGCGTGTTTATAATTAAAATTTATAAAATATACCCTGCTAAAAGCTAAAATTATGAATTAACGCAGGCTAATGCTTAAACCCTGCTTGATATTTTCAAGGCTCATAGCATCATCAATCATCACATAAAAGGTGCCATTTGGCAGTTGTAAATCCATAGCGCTTTTATTGCTTTGTTCTTTGATTGTTTGTATTAGTTTTAGGTTTTTATCAAAAAAATAAATCAACGGCGTCCAGCTATCGCCTACTTGGCTTTTTATTGAAATATTTGCGCGCCCAGCACAAGTTACAAAATACGCCTCTTTTGGCCTTACTCCACTAAGGCTTAAATCTATACCATCTAAGATGGCATTATGCGCATCTAGCTCATAAACAAAGCTAGTTTGGCCTTGCTTTTTTATGCTTTTGATATAAACGCGGTTTTTTAATAGCTCCACATAAAGTGCGCCAGGATCTATTAAGGTGCGCGAGTTTGGCACGATTGCCCAGGTCATAATCCCTTCATTTACTTCAAAAAACGAGCTTAAAAAATATTTATAGCCGATTTTATCCAGGCTTTTTGTAACGGCATTTATTAAAACCAAGGCTTTGTGTTGTGCGCCTTTAAAGGTTATATTGATGTTTGCTTCGTTTTGGATTTGTAAATCTAATAAATCCCTAGCTTTTAGCTCTTTGCTTAAAGTAGCGTAATTTACATTATTTCTTTTATCTATATAAGCGTTTTCGTTTTGTAAAATTTGAGCAATTACAATCTCATTTTGAGGGATTAGGCTTTGTAAATCTGAGCGTAAATTAGCCCCCCAAGCAGGCAAAAACAAAGCAAAAAGCCAAATAAATGCGCCAAATTTTATACCTTTGCTTACCATAATGGACCTTTGTTTAATTTTATAAATTCTTTAAAATTTAGCTTTTTTATTTCGCCGTTTGTTATATGAAAGCGCAAGGTGTCTTTTTGGTTGTAGGTTTTGTTTTGCTCATCATAGCTTAGGCTTAATCTCCCATGCCCTGTAACTAAAAGCATATTGCCAGTAAGATTTATATCAAAAGGCTGTTTTGCATTAAATGAGCGTTTTTGCATATCATCTAGGTTTTTTATGCCGATCCAAATGCTTTTTTTGGGAGTAAAATGTGCTATTTTTGGGCTTTGCTCGGCTAGGCTTTGTTCTATTTGGCTTTGTTCTATTTGGTTTTGTTCGTTTGTTTGGGCTGGCTGGCTTGTGGCGTTAGCTTCATTTGCTTGGATCTGGCTTGTTTGGTTTTGGTCTGTTTGGCTTATATCGTTTATTATTAAATCGCTTTCTTCATCTTCTTGTTCTTCATTTGTGGCGTTTGTTTCGTTTGTTTGGGCATCTTCATCGTGGATTGTTATGTTATCTGGGACAAGATGTGAAAAGTCGATATTTTGTAGCATTTTTGAGCCCCAAATGCCAAGAGCCATTAAAATAAGCATTAAAATTAACCAAAGAGTAGAATTGCTTTTTTCTTTTGCGCAATACCCATGCAAGCGCGGGTTAATCTTAACTTTTTCTGTTTGGTTTTCGTTTGTGTTGGCCACAAAAGATTCAAAATTGCTTAAAAACCCGCTTGTATCGATGCCGTATTCTCTGCTAATGATTTTGGTGTAGGCTTTGACATTTACATTTATTAGCTTAGCGTAATCATTTTTTAGCATACTCTCTAAATATTCAAGCGGTATTTTGGTTGTTTTTGATATTTCTTCTAGGTTGTATTCTTTTAGTTTTGAAATTTCATTAGCCATTTTTTATCCTATCAAAAATTAAAGCGCAAGCAACAGCGACATTTAGGCTTTCAAAGCCATTTTGCATTTTAATCGCTAAGGTTTTATCGCATTTATTTAGTGTTTTTTTGCTTAATCCTGCGCCCTCGCTACCCATAATCAGCGCAAATTTTTCGGGTTTTTTGTTATTTTTAATAAATTCTTTTATATCCACGCCATTCATATCAGCAGCAAATAACGCAAACCCAGCCATTTTTAGCTCATTTAGCAAGCTTAATTCATCGCTGGTTTGTGCTATATCTAGCTCGTATGCTGCTGCGCTACTAGCGCGCATTATGCCGCTAATTGCGCTTTGGCTTAGGGCTTGGTTATTGATTATAATTAGGCCATCAGCGCCCAAGCACACACAGCTTCGCACGATAGAGCCGATATTTCCTACATCGCTAATTTTGCTAAGAACCACCAAGCTTTTTGCGTTTTTAAGAGTTTTAAGCTCGCAAAACTCATACTCACTAACCTCAGCCAAAAAGCCTTGATGATTGCCGCCACGAGCAAGGGCTTGTGCTTTTTTAGCATCTACGCGCTCAATTTTTATGCCTGCTTTGTTGATTAAGTTAAAAATGTCTTTATCTACTTCTTTTGCTAGCATAAGGCGAATTATTTTATTTTTATAGTGTTTTAAAGTATGCAAAAATAGCTGTTTGCCAAAAATAATCATCGCGCAAGCATAGCCAAAATAGCTTAAAATTTAGCTTTATTTATTAAATTTTCATATATTTTTTTAGCATTTTCGCCCGTGATTTTGCTTAGAAGTTTGGCTTTGATTTTAGGCGCGATATCAAGTGCTAAAATGTCTTTTGGGCTGAGATTTTGCGTGTTTTGTTCTTTGGCGTTTTTTATTATCAAGGTCCATTCGCCTTGTAAGTTTGCATTTTTAAGTATTTGAAAAACTTCAATAGCTCTGCCAAAAAATTTTTTCTCAAATTTTTTTGTGGCTTCTTTTATGGCAAAAATTTCTCTATTTTCATCGATATTTACGATATTTTCTACTAATTTTAAAATGCGTTTTGGGGATTCATAAATGATGGCAGGATAAGCTAAACTCAGCGCATTTTGTAAGGCAATTTCACGCTCTTTGCCAGTATTTGGCAAAAATCCTAAAAAAATAAACTCTTTTTTAATTAAACCGCTAGCCACAGCCGCTAAAAGCGCGGCATTAGCACCTGGTAAGACAAAATATTCTATATTATTATTTTTAGCAAAATTTACCAAAAACTCGCCAGGATCGCTAATGCCGGGCATTCCTGCATCGCTTAAATAAGCACAAATTTGTTCATTTAAAATTTCTTTAAGATTTGTGAATTTAGCACAAAATTCATCGCTATTGTGTGAGTTTAGGCAGTAAAATTTTTTATTTTTGGGTGAAATTTTTAATAAATTATAAAGGCTTTTTGCCACTCTTGTATCTTCGCAAATTACGATATTTGCTAGCTCTAAGATGTCCAGGCATCTAGCTGAAATATCGCCTAAATTGCCGATTGGAGTTGGCAAAAAGTAAAGCAAGGCTATTTAAGGTTATATTTTTTCTTAAATTTATCAACGCGACCGGCGCTATCTACGATTTTTTCGCTACCTGTGAAAAACGGATGGCAAGCAGAGCAGATATCTAGCCTAATCTCAGGCTTATTTGAGCGTGTTTTAAAGTTATTGCCACACGCGCAAGTTACGGTGCATTCAACATATTCTGGATGTATGTTTGTTTTCATGTGCTGTCCTTTTGCTAAAATAAAGGGCGCAATTTTACCGAGTTTTGCTTATTTTTTGCTTATTTTGTTAAAAATCTTGCTCTGCTAGTCCCATTATGGATATTATTGTAGGCGCGCTCATTAGTATGCTACCACCTGAGCTTGTGTGCCGTTTAAATCATCTGGGTTTAGTGGTTCATCGTCTTTACAAAGCTCTAAAAATCTTTGATAGCCTTGCCAGCTTTGTATAATATCTGGTTGAAATTTTTCAAGCATAAATAAATGCTGTTTCATACTAAATTTTAAAATTTGCCTTTGGAGTTTGTGGGTTTTAAAATATTCTATGGCATCATCTACGCTAAATTTTTTAGTTTTTTCTTCTATGGCTTTATCTTTCATAGCAGAGCTTAGTTCTTTTATGTATTTTTGGCATTTTTTTAGTAGCTTTGGATTTTTTAATAATTTTATGCCATCTTCATAGCCATGCAAAAACACGCATAAAGTTGGATCAGCTAGCTCAAAAAGTTCGCTTATATCAAGGTGCTTGGCTGTGAAATTTCTAGGTTCAAACTGGCTTATTACGGCTAGTTTTGCGCTCTCATCTACTAGTTCTTGTGAAAGCTGTGTTGGGGTTTTTAGCTTTTTATCTGTGTAAAGTAGCATATTTGGGTGTGCGTATAAATGCATAGGGATTAAATGCTTATAATCGCTTACTCTTTGCTCAAATAGCCATTTATCTTCTTCTTTTGGTTTATCAAAGCCAAAATGCTCGGCTAATTCGCACATAGTATCAAAGGCTTTAACGCCCACAAAATCATCAGTTTGTTTTAGTTTGATGTTTTTAAGGCTAGCGCTGAGTAGATTAAAGGTCGCGCCATCGTGAAAACTCTGGCTAGGATCGCAAAGCCATAAATCAATGCTATTTATATTTGGCATTAAGGAAATTTCATCAGATCTTACATCAGTAGTAAGCCCAGAATTGCAATAATAAATGTAATTTTTTAAAATTTGATGTGGATTTTTATCAAGCGTTAGGCCAAATGCGCATTCTTGGTTGTCTTTGATTGTCATCATTTCAGGGCGATGCGGGCAAGCTACCATACCAGTTAGAACCTTGATAGGATCGCGCACGACATTTAGTGCTTTGCTAGCATCGATTAGGCTATAAAGCTTTTTGGTATCTTCATCAAAAACCATATCCGTAAGCTGTAAATAAACGCGCTTAAAGCCACAAACCCTATATCTAAGCAATTCTTCAAATATCCTAATATAATTGCCCTTTGAGCCTTTGTAACGCTGCGGGGTAGAGTAATCTTCTCTTATTAGCATTGTGCGCATAACCCCGCACAAGCCCATAAACGCTGGTATGGCCGAATGAAACCCGCTAGCATGCGAGCCAAAAGCCACAAAATCATAATATTTTGGCAAGGGCATATTTAGCACCCAAGCGTGCAAGGGATCTGAGCCTTCATACTCCATTTTTGCTGGGTTGATTAAAGGCGGGTAGGGTTTTTGGGCGTGATTTTGCTTGAACTCATCGCTATCTAGCCAGCGCGTGATGTAGTCTTGGTATTGTTGTATGATTTGCGTGCTTTGCTCGTTTTGCTCTACTTTGCCAATGGCGCAAATTTCATTTATTGTCATGCTAGATCCTTGAATCTGTGGTAAAGCTGAGATTTTAGCTAATTTTGCTTAGAAATTATTGAGTTTTTAGGGGGGGGGGGGGGCAAATTTTTAAAATTTTTAAGAAAAATTTTAAAAATTTATAAGATATTTTTATTTTATTTAAAATTTGCGACTTTAAAATTTTATTTTAAAATTTAAGGGTTTAAATTTATTTGAAAAATTTCTTTGGGCGGGCTTTAAAATTTACGGCTTTAAAATTTGCTGGATTTAAGATTTATAATTTTACGGCTTTAAAGTTTTTTTGCTGGCTTTAAAACAAATTTTAAAGCCAAAAAATTTTTAAATTAAGCATTTTAAGGGCTTTAAAGCAAAGTTATTTTAAAGCCCAAATTTTAAGCTTAAAGCTCGATTATCTCCCACGGCAAGCCGTTTTGATTTAGCTCGTCCATAAAAGGCTTGGCATCAAATTCTTCCATATTTTTCACACCCACAGCACTCCAAACGCCCTTTGCTACTAGCTTTGCGCCGATCATCGCTGGCACGCCTGTGGTGTAGCTTACTGCTTGGGCGTTAGTTTCTTTAAAGCATTCTTCGTGGTCGCAAACATTGTAAATATAAACTTTTCGCGCCTTATTTTTATACACTCCGCTTATAACACAACCTATGTTTGTTTTGCCCTTTGTGCGCGCTCCAAGGCTAGCAGGATCTGGCAACAAGGTCTTTAAAAACTGAATTGGCACGATTTTTACGCCATTGTGTTCAACTTCATCAATGCGCAACATCCCCACATTTTCAAGGCAACGCATATGCCTTAAATAACTCTCTCCAAAGGTCATAAAAAAGCGGATTTGGCGCAGGCTTGGGATATTTTTTACTAGGCTTTCAAGCTCTTCGTGATACATTAAATAGCTTTCTTTTGGGCCGATTTTTGGATAATCCCAGCTAAAATGCTCGCTTAGTGGCTCGGTTTCAATCCATTTGCCATCTTTATAATAACGCCCCTTAGCCGAAACCTCGCGCAAATTTATCTCAGGATTAAAATTTGTAGCAAAAGCATAGCCGTGATCGCCAGCATTACAATCTAAAATATCAATTTCATAAATTTCATCAAAAAGATTTTGCTTAGCATAAGCGCAAAATACATTTGTAACGCCAGGATCAAAGCCAGAGCCTAATAAGCCCAAAATCCCAGCGTTTTTAAAGGCTTCGTTTTTTGCCCATTGTTCTTTATACTCGAATTTTGCGGTATCTGGATGCTCGTAGTTTGCTGTGTCGATATATGAAATTTTAGTTTTTTCGCAAGCATCCATTAAGCTTAAATCTTGATAAGGCAAGGCTAAATTTAGCAGTAAATCCGCGCCGATTTTTTCAATCAAATTAGCCACTTGCGCGCTATCATCGGCATTTATGCTAGCTGTATTTATGCTAACGCCAAGACGCTCAAAAATAAAATTTGCGATCTCATCGCATTTGCTTTTGGTTCTGCTTGCAAGCGTGATTTTATTAAAGCCATCGTTATTTTTCATCGCCACAGCAGCTTTAAATGTAGCCACGCGCGAAACCCCGCCAGCGCCTATAATTAATAAATGTTTCATTTTTTTCTCCTTTTTAGCAAATTTTATTTAGCTAGTTTGTATTTATACGCGCCAAAAGCCCCCGAAAGCATAACCGGCAAGATCACCGCAATTTCAGGTAAAATCACGCCATTTTGCCCAAAACGCCATAAAGCAAACAGCACGCCCCACATACAAAGCGTTGCCAAAACGCATAAAAATCCAGTAATGCTAAGGCTAGAAAAGCGCGAAATAATCGGCATATAATAATACATAATCAAACTCATAAAAGGCGCAAAAAATGGGAAAAATATCGTAAAATACAAACTAGCTCTAATTTGCGTGGTGTTTAAATCTTTTGTTTTTAAAGCTTCTATTGATTTTAGCGCGTCAAATACGGAATATTCGCTATTTGTATCTTGCAGGTTATAAACTACTTGTGGATTAAAACCTTTTAAAAATTTATAGTTAAAAATTTTTTCTCTTAAAAGGCCTTCTTGGCCTAAGGTTATGTTTTGTGGGAGTTTTAAGCCAAAAGCATAATCCAAAATCCATTCTTTGCCATTAAATCTGGCCTCATGGCCTGCTACTTTGCGCCTTAAAACTCCATTATCAAATTCAAAAATATAAGGCGCGATTACCTTTTTATCGTCCTTTGATGAGGTAATAAAATAAATCATTTTATTATCGTCTTTTAAAAAATTTGATTTGTAGTTTATGCTTTCTTTGTTGGTTAGGGTTTTTTGTAAATCATTTGCATACGCTAGGGGCGTGCTTTGTAAAACAATATACACTAAAATAATAAGTATTGAAATAACAAGTATGGGTCTAAACACCAAACTTTTATTTAATCCTAAGGCTAAAAAGCTGACTAATTCGTTGTTTCTTATAAAATTTATTACGCTTATAATACTAGCTAAAACAATGCTAAGTGGTAAGATATATTTTATAGCTACTCCGCTAGAATAAAGCATATAAAGCAGGGCTAAATTCGCGCTTTTTGGGATATTATCAAGGTTGGTTAAAAGCCCAATGCCCACAAAAAATAGCTCCAAAGCGATAAAAACAATAAAAAAAGTCTTACAATAAACCCAAGCAATGTATTTTGTGTAAAGTTGCATTTGTGGCTTTCTTTTGGTGATTAAAAGGCAGATTTTAGCAAAAAAAGCTACAAAATTAGCTAAAATGCGCGCATTTAAATAAGGTTAAATATGAAAATTATCTTAGCTACTTCAAATGCTGGCAAATTAAAAGAGTTTAAAAGCTTGCTAGCTCCGCACGAAATCATCGCTTATAGCGAAATTTTAGAGCCTTTTGAAATTATTGAGGATGAAAACAGCTTTGCCAAAAATGCAAAAATCAAAGCAAAGGCCGTTTATAACGCGCTTTTAAAGGCCTTTGATGGGGCAAAAAATCCTTTATTAGACGAATGCAAAAGTGCATGGCAAAATGGCGATTTAGCCGTGCTTAGCGATGATAGCGGTATAAGCGTGGAGGCTTTAAATGGCGAGCCGGGCATTTTTTCAGCCCGTTATAGTAGCGATATTTGCGCTAAGCCCACGCCAGCAAGCAATAGAGCCAAGATGATAGCTAAATTAAATGAGCTTAATTTAAAAAGTTCGCGCGCTTTTTATACGGCGGCGTTGGCGTTAATTTATGGCAATTTTGGCAAAAATCAAGGCAAGGGCGCAAATTTTAATCAAAACACTAATGGCGCAAAAAATGCGGATTTTAGCGCAAATTTTAATCTTAATCAAAACGCTAGCCAAAATGAAATTTGCTATATCGTCCATGGTTTTTTACACGGGCAAGTAATACCATTTGAGCGCGGCGAGAACGGCTTTGGCTATGATTTTATGTTTATTGCTGATGGTTTTGGGCGCACGCTTGGCGAACTTGATGAGAGTATAAAGGCAAAAATCTCACACAGAGCGCGCGCTAGCGATGCTTTGCTAACGATTTTAAAAATGCTAGAAAATCAATAATTTTTTATAACAAAATTAAATTCTCAGTAGCGCGCAAGTTTAAAATTTTAATTTTAATCTAGTAAATTTTAAAATTTTATTTTTTAAATCGAGCAAATTTTAAAATTTCAGCCAAAAGGCGCAATATTTTAATTTAGCCCGCGAATTTTAACTTCATAATCTAATAAAATTTTAATTTTAACACCCCAAAATTTTAAAATTTTAATTTTAAACGCCCGCAAATTTTAAAAATTTTAATTTTTCAACCTAGCAAATTTTAAAATTTTAAACGCCCGCAAATTTTTTATCTTGCTTAAATTGCCAGCAAAAAAGCGCCGTTTTCGCATAAAATTTTAAAATTTTTTAACACACTTAAATTGAGCTTAAAGTTTTATATTTGCGCTATAATTCAAAAATTTTTTAGGCTTTGTTTAAAAATCGTTATAAAACGCGCTAGTTCCAGCCTGAGCGCAAAAAGGAATTTTATGAAAAAACTACTCACAAATCTTGCATTTTGGGTGGTGCTGGCTATCGTGGCTGGCGTGTGTGTGGGCTTTTTTATGCCTGAGCTTGGCATACAAAGCAAAATCGGCATTGATTGGTTTATTAAAATCCTTAAATGGATGGTTGGGCCAATTATCTTTTTAACGATAATTTCTGGCATTGTGGGGCTTGAAGATTTGCGCGATGTAGGTTCGATTGGGCTAAAAGGTTTTGTGTATTTTGAGCTAGTTAGCACGCTGGCTTTGGCTGTTGGCATTGGCGCTGCTTTGCTTTTGGCTCCAGGGCATGGAATGCACCTTGATATTACGCATTTAGACGCTAGCAGTGTGGAGCAATTCACGCAAAATACGCGCGATGTAGGCTCAATTAGTGCGATTTTAAAAAGCGCTATTCCAAGCACTCCGCTAATTCCTTATTTAGAAAATACCAGCATTTTTGGCTTAATTGCAAATTTCTTTATAGCTTTAAGCGTGGTTATAACGCCTTTTATTAAGGCTATGACCTTACAAGTGCTTTTTATGGCAATTTGTGTGGCTATTGCTCTTAGTTTTGCCCCTGTAAAAATCAAAAAAGCTTGTTTAATCCCGCTAAATAAAGCCCAAAGCATAGTGCTTAAAATTTTAAGCGTTTTTATGTGGCTTAGCCCGCTAGCGGCGTATTGTGCGATGGCTTATTTGATTGGAAAATTTGGCATTTCTAGCCTTGTTGGAATGCTTAGTTTGCTTGTTGTGATGGCCATAGCTTGTTTGATTTTTATTTTTGGCGTGCTTGGGGCGATTTGTTATTTTGTAAAAATCAATATTTTTAAGTTTATGCGCTTTATCGCAAAAGAAGTTTTGGTGGTGTTTGCGACTAGTTCTAGTGAGGTTGCCCTTGCTCCGCTTATGAAAAAGCTAGAAGCAGCTGGTATTCATAGAGGCTGTGTGGGGTTAATCGTGCCAACTGGCTATTCGTTTAATTTGGATTGCACTAATATTTATCTTTCAATGAGCGTTATATTTTTAGCGCAAGCTTTTGACATTGAGCTAAGTTTTATGCATTTACTTAGCATTTTGATAATTTTAATGATCACATCAAAAGGCGCTGTGGGCGTTACTGGGAGCGGTTTTGTGGTGCTTGCTGGGACGCTTTCTAGTTTGCACGATGTCATACCAGTAGCAACGGTGGCTGTGCTGCTTGGTGTGGATAAGTTTATGAGTGAAATGCGCGCTGTGGGCAATCTTTGCGGTAATTCTGTGGCCTGTTTGATAGTGGCGATTTGGGATAAAAAAATCGATATGCAAAAATTCCGCCACGCCTTAGATAATCCAAACGATTACGCCTTTGAAAATCTAAATTTAAATGATAATTTAACAAATACACAACCAAAATCTTAATTCTAAAAGAAAAAATTTTAAAATTTGCGCTGATTTTTAAATTTTAAAATCAGCCAAAATATTATTTGAGTAAATTTTAAAATTTCGCCCTTATAATAAAATTTATTTTTAAAGATAAAATTTTAAACTAAATGCGCGCGGTTACTTTAAAAAGCAAACGCGCAGAATAAATTTTAAAGCCAGTGCGCCTTAAAATAAAAATTATCCCAAGCCAGCGCGCCTTAAAATAAATTTAAAATTTTAATTTAAAGTAACAGGTTTGCCTAGCAAGAAGCCTTGTGCGTAGCGAATGCCTAGGCTTTTAACCACATCTAAAATTTCTTGTTCGCTTACAAACTCAGCTACCATCGTGTAGCCTTCGGTATTAGTAAAGCTTGCTAGCGCGCCTATTAGCTGGACGGCATCTTTATCATAAGGCAAACGGCGCACGATAGAGCCATCAAGCTTGATATAATCGACATTTAATTCAAGCAACATCGCAAGGTTGGCATACCCACTACCAAAATCGTCAATAGCCACGCGACACCCATGCGAGCGCACAAGCTTTAAAAACTCAAAAACTTCATCAAATGCACCCTCGACATCCTCGGTTTCTAGCACTTCTATTGTTACATTGCTAGAATGCTCGCTTTCATCTAATTTTTGTAATAAAAGCTCTCTAACGCTAGGGTTTATCATATCAGCAGTGGATAAATTTATAGAAAAGCGGTAATCAAAGCGGTTGATTAGCTCAAAAGCACGGATTATCACAGCGCGCGTGATATTTAAATAAAGCCCAGCTTGCTTAGCAACGCCTAAAAATTCGCCCGGATAATGGACTTTATTTTGCTCATCAAGCATACGGGCTAAAATTTCATAGCTATGAACTTTATAGGTGTTGTTGTAAGTATCAATTTCTTGTAAATCAAAAATCGGCTGACATTCTACTACTATTTTATTTGTGTTTAGAGCGTAGCGGATTAGGCGTGAGATGTATTGATTTTGGCGGTAATTTTTTTCGCTTTCATCGTTTTGCTCGTAAAAGGCTAGATTTTCTTCGTTATTTTTTGCTTTTTGGTGGGCTAGCTTGGCTTGGGTTAGGCGATCTGCTATGGTGGTATCTACATTTAAGCTTATGCCGATTGTGATATTTAGATCTATATTTATATCATGGCCGGTATCATCTGAGATTATAATACTAGGTGTAAAATACGCAAGCAAGCGTTTAGCGCTTGCTTCAATACTTTTGCTTTTAGAATATATACAAAATTTATCTTCTTGTAAGTGGTATAAGGTGGCGTCTAGGTGGTTATTTTCTATAAATAAATTTATGGTTTTGCCAACTTCTATTAAGATTAAAAGCACGGTGGCTTGATTGTAGAAAAATACTATATTGCTAAATTGATCTAAGCTGATATAAAGCACATGCGCGTGTTCTTGTTTTTTGAGCATTTCATTTAGGGCTAGGTGATTTGGTAACTCGGTTTCTCTATCTATAATAGAGGCTTCTTTTTCTTTAAACTTAGCGCGTTTTATCATATTTTTAACGGTGTAGTTTTCGGTAAAATCTTGTAAGATTATATCTATATCTATTAATTTGCCCGCCATATCAAAATTTGGCACGGCAATGATTTTTTCATAAATTAAATTGCCTTTTGAGTTTTTGCGCATTGAAAAATTATATTTTTGCGTGCTTTTTGTTTGGCTTACATCGTTTATGATTTCTATTTTTGCGCCGTTTTCATAAAAAAACTCTAATTTTTTACCTAAATACTGCTGATTGTTTTCTTTAAAACTTCTTGTGGCGCGAATTACTTGGCCTTGTAAGTTTATAGCCACTAGCGAGCTATCGCTAAGGACTAAAATTCCATCTAGTTGGTTTGTGTATTTTTTAAGTTTTTGGTTTTCAAAATAATATTTTAAAATACGCACAAAAAATACTAGCACAATAATGCCTAGTATGAAAATACCTACAAGTAAGATTGTAAAATTTCTATTGTTGTAATTATTTAAAGCTGTTATTACATTAGAAGCTTTTGCGGAGATATTGAGCTGGGTGTTCATTACTTCGATATTTGAAACTATTTTTACTTCTTCATTTAATTTTAAAAGCCTGCCTATGTAAGTATAATCAACGCTAGCGTGGGTTTCTGATTGGGCTAATTTTGCGTGTAGGGTGGCTATTTCTTGCTCGAACTCATCAACATTAAGATTATCACCAAAACGAATCAAAGCAAGCTTAGTAAAAAGCCCTGACATAATCCGTACATCTTTTGTATTTCGCAGGTTTGATAATAAATATATCAAGCCCTCAATATAACTAGATTTATGGGTTTTATAATCTTCAAGCAGGGTTTTTTTAGCCAAAACAGCCCTATGAAAATCCAAAAATATAGCCTTATTTCTACGATCTAAGAAAAAATCATCAAAGCCTTTATAGCTTGAAGTGGCTTTTAATTTTTGGATCATTTCATCCATTTTTTTGTTGATGGTATCAAAATTTACTATGGTATTAGGGCTAGACATACTCACATCTATTTCATCATTTAGCTTGCGGATATCTAGTATATAAGAGATGTAGATTTGCCCGTGCTTTAATGTGGCGTTTGTATAGTATAAAAACCAAGTACCAACTACTCCAAGGGTTAATAAAAATATAAATGTAAAATTTATGGCCATTTTATGGGATTTTAGCTGCACTTTTTATCCTTAATCTAACTGCTCATCTAAAAGCATTTTTAGCTCTTCTGCGCTTGTGGCTTTTAAAATTAGTGGCATCTCGCCATTTAATGCTTCAAAAAATATTATTATTTGTGCTATATCTGTATGAGTTACATCAAGCTTAATTATGGAATTTTTTAGCCAAGTGATGGCGGCGTAGATATTTGGCGAGTTTATACGCATATAAGGTGCTGTGCGTAAGATATTGCGTAAAGTAGGCACTCTGTGATTTTGGATATTGCCATTTTTTTGGCGTATTTTTATGGTGATGCCATCGCCAATGTTTGTGCCATTATGGCAGGCTACGCAACCTTTTTTTACAAAAACATTATAGCCCTTTTTTTCTTCTTGGCTTAAAATATCATCATCGCCTAGTAAAAATTTATCAAAACGGCTTGGAGTTTTAAGCGCTCTTATAAACTCAGCTAGCGCATTTATGATATTTTTATAGCTTATGATATTTGTGCCGTAAATTTCTTGGAATTTTTCTACATAATATGGATTTTTTTTGATTTGTTTTATCATAAAAGTAGATGAGCTAGCATAAAGATCGGTATCTTCAATTACTGCCTTAATAGAATCTTCTAAGCTAGAAAATTGCCCATCAAGTCCAAAATAATAATTTAGGCTTGCATTTAAAATAGTAGGCACTGGCAGATGACAGGTTTGTGAGGTGCCGCTAATCTTGCCTTCTAAATTATGGCAAGCGTGGCAAGAAATTTTTTTGGGACTAAGGCGAGTATCAAAAAACAATTCTTTACCCAAAAACGCCCGATCAGGATCGTAATCATTTGCATTTTCTATGGGCGTAATAGCGTAAAATAAATCCCTAGCAAACATCGTGCTAAACAACAAAACCGATATGAAAAAAACACGAAAAATCATCGCACAATAATATCTTATTTAGGCTTGATTTTATATAAAATTTTAAAACTCTTGCGCCTTAATTTAGGCTTTAAATAAGCAAATTTTAAGTTTTTTGCATTATTAGAGAATAAAAATTATAGCTTAGCTTATAATTTTGATTAAAGTGCTTATCCATCGCATTTAGCGAGCTTTTGTTTAATTTAAAATTTCCATTTAAATTATTCACGCCTGTTTGTTTTAGGCTGTTTAAAAGCTCTTTTAAATTTTGAAATTTATCTATAAAATTATAATTTTGCTTGGCTAAAATTTGAAAATCTTGGCTAAAAATTTTATCAATTTGGTCTGGGTTTTTGTATTCTAAGCTTTGATTTGTAAAACTGCTAAGTTCATTTAGCGAGCCAAGCGAAAGCATACAAAACGCGCATAATCCGCCATTATTTAAGCTTTTAAAAATCTTAGTGCTTAAAATTTCAAGCGGATAAATCCACTGAAAAACGCTACTTGAAATAACCAAATCAAGCCCGCTTGGCATTGATATTTGCGTAATATCGCCTATTTGCGCCTCGCATTCATTCATAATTTGGCTCTTAAATAAATCATTTAAAATCAGCCTTTTAAAGCCCAAATTAGCCATAAGCATCTTGCTTAAAATCCCAGAACCACAGCCGATTTCATAAATCACATTAAAATCGCTTTGAATGCTTGTAAGCAAGGATATTAGGTTATTTGCGGCGAATTTTTGAGCCTTGGCGAATTCATCGTAATTTTTGGCATTTTTAAAGCGCAAGGATTTGCTCCCAAGTTTTAAAATTATAAAAGGCAAAATGAGGCGCGTTAATGCTTTGTATATCGCAGTTTAGGGCAAATTTACTAAAATAATTTTTCGTAGCAGTAGGCGGAAAAATAAAATCTTTTTTGCTTATTATTGCCTTATGCCAGGTGATGAAATTTTCATCTTTTTTAGAGTTTATTATGCTTTGATAAAGTGCGCTAAGCTCGGCTTTTGCTTGTTTGTTGAACTCAAAATTTACGCGCCCAAGATCTTTTAAAAAACAGCCTTTTTTAAACTCAGCAAAATTAAAATTTTCTAAGCTTTGCTTAAAATAGCTTTGTTTTATGCCAAAGTTTTCATCAATGCCAAAAGGCGTGCCGTTTATCGCCACAGCGCGCTTTAAGGGGTTTTGAAATTTTATTTTGCTAGCTATGAAAACCCCAAGAGAAAAGCCAACTAAAAAAAGCTCTTTTTTAAAGATAAAATTTACTAGCGAATCTCCATAGGCGAAAAAATTAATTTTTTCTAAATCAAAACTCACATCGCTATAATCATAAAACACGCCAAGTCCGTATTCTCCAAGCTCTAAATGCGCTAGGCTACTTGGCAAAAATGAATAGCCCAAAAAGCATAAAATTAATTTTTTTGCGTCTTTAATTAGCTCAAATTTCACCCAAAAGCTCCCGTAATTTTAAAATTTCAGCCTCTAAAATATCTGCGCGCAAACTAATTCTAAGCCTTGCTTGCTTTACTGATGGCGGGCGAATGGCTGGTATGAAATAGCCGTGCTTTGCTAGCATTTTACTAGCGCATAAAGCGTGCTGGCTGTCTTGGCAAAGCACCGGAGAAATCGCGCTGTTATTTAGCCCTAAAAGTTCGATGTTTTTGGCTAAATTTTTGCGCCTTTGGCTAAAATCTTTGCTTAAAATAAACTTAGTCCAGGCTATATTTATAGGTGCTAGCGCGGTTGAATAAATCAAAGATCGCGCTGTATTTACAAGCAGATTTTTCGTGTTTTCATCGCATAAAATCGCAGCTCCCATACCGCCAAGAGCTTTTGAAAAAGTAATAAGCATAAAATCGCTACTAATCCCGCAAGCATCGCATTCTCCAAGCTCATGCAAGCTAAAAAAACTATGAGCCTCATCAACAAATAAAAGCGCGCCCCATTCATTTGCTAAGCGCCTAAAATCGGCTAAATTCGCATAATCACCATCCATACTATAAAGGCCTTCGCATAAAATTATTATGCGCTTAAACTTAGCTCTATATTTTTTTAGCAAATTTTCAAGTTCGTTTGTGTCGTTATGCTTAAAGCGTTTAAAATTTGCCATTTTAAGCGCATCAATCATTGAAGCATGAATTAATTTATCAGCCAAAAAGAGCGTGTTTTCATCATTTAAAGCATTTATTGTGGCTAGATTTGCGCTATAACCTGAATTAAAAATTAAGGCTTTTTTATTTTTAAATAAGTTTTGAAATTCGCTTTCAAGCTCGCCGTAATCATAGCTTGGGCTATATATCAAACGGCTAGCACCTGAGCCAAAAAAGCAATCATCGCTAAGATTATTTAAAAACTCATCTCTTAAAATTTTATCGCTTGCAATGCCCAAATAATCATTGCTTGCTAGGTTTAGTAATTGTTGGCCGTTTTGATAGATGAAGCGTGAGCTAATTTTTGTGTTTTTTAGCTCTCTAAAATTTGGGTTTGTTGCGTTAAAATTTAGATTTTGGAGTGTTTTTTGTTTAAGCATTTTAAGACTTTTTGGGCAAAATTATAGCACTTTTTAAGTGGCTTTTGTCTAAAATCTTGCCAAAAAACAAAGCACATTATGGATAAAGAACAAAGCATTATAAATTTATTTTCACATCGCTTAAATGGCGATGACGGCGCGATTTTAGGCGAGTTTTGTTTTAGCAAGGATTTGTTTATTGAGGGCGTGCATTTTAAAAAAGAATGGCTTAGTAGCTATGAAATAGGCGCAAAAGCCGCTCTTATAAATCTTAGCGATGCTTTTGTAATGGGCGCGCAACCTTGCTATGCTTTATGCGCTCTAAGCCTGCCTAAGACTATGCCAATGAATGAAATAAACGCGCTTTGTGCTGGTTTAAAAGAAGTTTGTGCATCTTATGGGGTAAAAATCATAGGCGGAGATACCACAAAGGGCGATAAAATCAGCATTAGCCTAAGCATAATAGCTAAAACTAAAAGGCCAATTTTATATAGAAAAAGAGCAAAAAATGGCGATTTTATCGCATTTAGCGGAGAATTAGGCAATAGTTTAAAGGGCTTAAAAATTTTACAAAACGGCGGATTTTTAGCCAAAAATGCGCGCTTTAAAAAGCCTGTTTTACGCTCAAATTTTATATTTTTGAGTGCTAGATATTTAAGTTCGTGTATGGATATAAGCGATGGGTTAGTAAATGATTTGCCAAAATTGCTTAAAAAGCACCAAAGAGCGCGCTTAAATAAAATTTTAAGCAAGTTTGAGCTACTTAGTGGCGAAGAATACGAAGCGCTTTTTACTTTTTCGCCTAAAAATAAGCCAAAAATACAAAACATAGCCAAAAAATGCCGTTTAAAATTAAACATAATAGGACAGGTTACAAATGCAAGATCAAATATACCAAAGTTTAGAGCTTTTAGCCACTTCTAGCCCTTTGCTTTTTGCTAGTTCTCACGCGCCAATAAACGCACATTTTAACAAATGCTCGGCTGATTTTGTGGTGCGCGAATTGCCACTTTATGATTTTAGCGGTGATGGCGAGCATTTGATTTTACACATTCAAAAAAAAGATCTAACCACGCCACAAGCTCTTAGCATTATTTCTAGCGCAACTGGCGCAAAAATCCGCGATATGGGCTTTGCTGGGCTAAAAGATAAACAAGGTCTTACATCGCAATTCATTAGCCTACCAAGTGTTTTTGAAAATGCCTTAAAGCACATAAATAGCGATAAATTAAGCATTTTAAACATAACAAAGCACAATAATAAAATCCGCACAGGCCATTTAAAAGGCAATAGCTTTTTTATTCGCCTTAAAAAAGTAAGCCCAAGCGATGCTGTGCGCTTGGAAAATGCCATAAATTTTATAAGCCAAAACGGCTTGCCTAATTATTTTGGTTTTCAAAGATTTGGCAAGTTTGGCGATAATGCGCTTAAAGGCTTAGAGCTTTTAAATGCCCTAAATAACGGACAAAAATCCAAACTAAACCCAAAAATGCAAAATTTCTTACTCTCAGCTTTTCAAAGCGAGCTTTTTAATCGCTATCTTAGTTTTCGCTTAAAAATAAATCATTTTGCTAGGGAATTTAGCGCGCAAGAATTAGTCAAAATTTTTAACATAAACAAAGATGACGCCAAGCAAATAAAAGCTCAAAAGCAATTTTTTAAGCTAATAAGAGGCGAAGTTTTAGGGCATTATCCAAGCGGGGCGTTATTTTTATGTGAGAGCTTAGATGATGAAATAATCGCGTTTAATGAAAAAAGAAAAAGCCCACAAATTTTATTACTAGGCAAAAAAGCATTTGGCTCAAAAGATCTTGGCAAAGAGCTTGAAGATGCGGTATTTGCGCCATTTTATATTTATGAGAGTTTGCTTAGTGGTGGGCGCAGACACGGCGTGATTTACCCAAGCGATATTAGCTATAAATACGATGAGCAAAACGCGCATTTTAGGCTATCTTTTAGCCTTGTTAAGGGCGCATATGCTACGATTTTTTTGCGTGAAATTTTACGCCGTGATGATATTTTATATTACCAAGAAGAATAAAAATGGAAATTTTAAAATTAAAAAAACTCTTAGATGATGAATATAGCGTCCATTGCTCTAAATCTGGGCTTTTTAGCGAGGCTGATCCGTTACAAGTGGCAAGGGAGTTTAAAGATCCTGTTATAATGCTTTGTTGCGCGCTTTTTGCGTATGGGAATGCAAGGTTGATTGTGAAATTTTTAAAATCGCTTGATTTTTCATTAATTTACAAAAGCCAAAGCCAGATAAGCGCGTATTTTAGGGATAATCCGCGCATTTATCGCTTTGAAAATGCTAAGGATTTAGAGCAAATTTTCATTACTTTTTCGCGTTTAAAGGATTTGGATATTCAAGCCATAATAAAAAAGGGTTTTGAAAAAAATGCTATGATGATTGATGGGATAAATGCGCTTATTTCGTGTATTTATGGGCTTAATGAGTATAGAAGTTTGGGCTATAATTTTTATTTTGCCAAGGCCTTTGAAAAAAGCCCAAAAGCCCCTTATAAACGCTATAATATGTGGCTTCGCTGGTGCGTGAGAGATAGCGATATTGACCTTGGGATTTTTAAAAATTTGCCAAAATCGGAGCTGATTTTGCCACTTGATACGCACACCCACAAGGTTGCCCAAGCGCTTAAATTATGCTCACGCCGTGTTTATGACTTCAAATCCGCCTTAGAAATCACACAAAATCTAAAACAATTTGACCCAAACGACCCCATAAAATACGATTTTGCCCTGTATAGATTAGGCCAAAGTGGCAAAATTAAAAAACTTTTAGAAAATTTTAAATAATGCGTTTTGGAGCTTGAAATTTTAAAATTAGCTTGCTTAAAATCGTTAAAATTTGGCAAGTTTTAAAATTTTTGGATTTTATAAAATTTTAAAATTTACTTGGATTTTGAACTTTTAAAATTTATGAAAAGATTTTTAAGATTTGTGTGGATTTTTTAATTTTGTGAGATTTTTAAAATTAGCTTAAAATTTTGATATAATGCCACCGCCGAAGCTTTGGCGGAGGCTAATAAGTAACAAAGGATCTTGTATGCGAAAGCAAAACAAGCGTCCTAAGCTTGAATTATACCTTAAAATTCGCTTTTTTGGCGCTAAAATTTAAGGTAATGAA
>SPMW01000016.1 GCA_009827235.1 Candidatus Campylobacter infans
GCGCTAACTTGCACGCAAGCAAAAAGCTTGCTTAATTTATAATATAAAAAATGCGTTATCGTAGCGAAATTATCGTATTTTAACAAGCTTTTATCAAAGCCCATACGGCTTGATTTGCCCCCAGCTAAAATTAAGGCATTTTGCATTTTTGTTCTTTTGATAAATTTTATAATATTAAAATTTTAAAGCCAAAATTTTAAAATTTCAAAACTCAAATTTTAAAATTTGCGCCAAATGCGCTAAGCGTAAATTAAAATTTTAATCTCTCAAAGCAATTTTTTGCTTTTTGGTGAGAAAAAATTCCTATCAATCCTTTTAATTTTTCATCCACACTAAAAGTAGTTTCAAACTCGCCAAAGCTTGTTTTTAGCGTGATTGTATCGCCATTTTTTAGTTTTGCAACCTTTGCAAAAAGCTCTGAGCCTAAAAGCTTGCTTTGCGCATTTGTGTAATAAAACACGCAAGCTCCGTTAAAATCGCGCCCATCTTCAATCTCGCCAAGCTCTCCATCAAAACTAACGCCCTGCCCTGCTAAATCCACGCTTTCAAGCTCAAAATGCTTACAAATAAGCCCTAGCATAAACTCCAAACTTTTTGCATTAGTTTCGTTAAAAATTTCAGGCGCGATTATTAGGCGTTTTGCCTTTGCTAAAAACTCTAAAATCTGCTCTATTTCTTCTTCGCCTACATTGCTTTCACCGCTTAAATAGCCAATATCTGCATCACTAAAAAACTCATTTTCTAAAAAAGTTTTCGCACAAATCATCATCAAAACAAAAGCAAGCGTGTCTATTTCGTATTTTATAATTTTGCTTTGGCATTTGCTTTTTAGCTCTTCATCATCAAGTGGCGAAAGCACTAAATATTCATCATTTGCGTTTATTAGATTACTTGCTCGTTTGCTTAGCATAGTAGCTAAAAAGAATATTTTCATTTTAATCCTTATTTAAGCCTTATCACTCAAAAGCACCGCTATATAGCGCATTTGTTTGCTTTCATTTAGGGCTAATTTTATACTCATAGTTAATGGCACTGCTAAAAACGCCCCGCCAATCCCTAGCAAAAATCCCCAAAAAATCAAGCTAAGCACCACAGCAAGCGTAGAAATCCCAAGCCCAGAGCCTAAAAATCTAGGCTCGATAAAATTGCCTATTGCGATATTTACAATCAAATAAATAATAGCCAAATACAAAGCATAAATAGGTTCATTTACCAATAAACACATAAAAATCGCAGGCACCGCTGCTACTATGCTACCAACCGTTGGGATATAATTAAGCGCAAAAGCCAAAAATAACCAAATGCTAATATATGGAACATTAAAATAAATCAAAGCAGGTGCTAAAATAGCGGCCGTTGCGATCGATGAAGTGGTTTTAATAGCGATGTAATGGGTTAAATTTCTAGCAAAATTACCGACCACGCTTGAAGCAAAATCACCAAAACTAATAAATTTTTGAGCAAAAATCGGTGCTTCAAAAAGCATAAAAATCACTAATAAAAGCACTAAAAAGCTTTTAGTTACAATCTCGCTGGTGCTTTTTAAAATCCCAGTAGCTGAGCTAAAAATACGCTCTACATTTAGTGAGATTAGCTCGTTTGCGTCAGTGTTTATCCCGCGCTCTTGTAGCCATTGGAGCAAATTAGCAAGCACGCTTTCAAACTTAACGCGATAAATTGGCAAATCAGCCACAAAAGCACTAATTGTATTGCTTAAAACTCCACCAAGCAACCATAAAATAGTCCCAAAAATCCCTACCAAAAATACTATCGCAAGAGCGCGCGGCACGCGATAATGCGTTAAAATTCGCATCAAAGGCAAAACCGCCACGCTAATAAAAATCGCTAGCAAAAACGGCACAACCACGCTAGCTGCGGCATTTAATCCAGCACAAATGATCACAAAAGCAGCAAAGAGTTGAATGTGTTTCATAAAATACCTAAAAAATAAAATTTAAGCTAAAATTATAACTTAAATTTGGCATTATAATTGCTTAAAAAATCTCAAATTTTAATAAATTTTAATTTTGGCGATTTAGGACTAATTAAAATTTAAAAGGATCAAAATGACAAAACACGAATTAGGCAAACACATAGAAAATATCCTAGATAAAGGCGATAAAATCAGTATTTTTGAAAGAAATATTTTAGCAATTAGCACTTATTCGGCCACGCTTGCAAAAGAACTTTTAGAGATTAAAGAGAATAAAAATTTTAATGTTTATATGGGCGCTGATCCGCTAGCTTTAAACATAATTAACACAAAAAATTATGAATATTTATACAAAAATCCACTAGATGATGTTACAAAGCAAATAAATGAATTTGAAAAAAAATATGCGCGCTATTTGGCTCTTTTTATTTACGGACTTGGCAATGGAGTGCTAATAAAATCGCTCTTAGCAAATGATAGCCACAAACGCATTATAGTTTTTGAGCCAGAAATTGAGATTATTTTTATAGTGCTAAACCTAATCGATTTTAGCATAGATTTACACCAAAATCGCCTAGTAATCGCGCATTCAAGCGTATTTAGCCCATCGCATTATTATGCTATTGCTAGAATGGACGAGGTGCTTTCTAGTGCGAAATTATATGATTTATATATAAATTGCCCGTATTATTTAAGCTATAAAAATGATATGCTTAAAGTAAATCGCTTTATGAATGATGCGATAAAACAATGCATCCAAGAAATAGGCAACGACTGCACAGACGCACTCACAGGCATAAATCAAACCACAAAAAATATACCACAAATGTTAAAAAACATAGCTATTTCAAGCATTATAAAAGCGCGCAAAAATAAAGTAAAAAGCGCCATTATCGTATCCACTGGCCCTAGCCTTGCAAAGCAGTTGCCTTTATTAAAAAAAGTGCGCGAACACGCAAGTGTTATTTGTGTAGATGCGAGCTACCCGATACTAAAAAAAGAAGGCATCGTGCCTGATTATGTAGTAAGCATTGAGCGCGTGCCAGCAACTAGTAAATTTTATAACTCCACGCCAAATGAATTTGATAAAGATATAATTTTTGTGATTTCAAGCTTGATGCACGAAGATACAGTAGCTAAAATGAAAGGGCGCAATGTTTCTTATACAATGCGACCATTAAATTATGAAAGAGGCTTTAAGGATAAAGATTTTGGCTACATGGGCTCAGGACCATCAGCAGCGCATTTAGGGTTTGATTTAGCCTTAGCCTTAGGGCATAAAAAAGCCATTTTAATAGGCCAAGATTTAGCCTTTGGCGATAATGGCACGAGCCATTCAAAAGGGCATATTTTTACCGAAAGAGAAACCGATATAGAAAAAACAACTATCGAGCTTGCGCCAAAATATGGCGGCAAGGGCTTCGTTAAGACTAATGCTTGTTGGAATTTATTTAGAAGGTATTTTGAAAACTTAGCAATGCTTCATCGCAAACAAATCAAGCTTTATAATTGCACAGAAGGCGGAGCGCGCATTAGCGGAGTAGAAGAAAAACCATTTGAAAAACTAGTAGAAATAATCCTAAAAGAGCCAAAAAAACACCTAAAAGCTATAAAACCACTAAGCCAAAAACGCCAAGCTGCTAAATTGCAACGCTACCAAAAACACATAAAATCCACCCTGCGCTATGGTCAAAACCTACAAAAACGCGTAGAAAAGCTTTTTTCAGCCTTAGTAAAAGAAATTGAAAAAGTAAAACTCTTAAAACAACAAGGCAAAGAAAACAAAATCAATTACACTCGCTTACAAGCTTTTAGCGATAAAGTTGATGTAATAAAAGATAGCCTAAGTGATAAAAGATTTTTAAGCAGTTATTTGACTATTTGCGGAGCTACACTTAAACATAAAGATTTAGATTTTGCTAAGCTTGTAGTGCGCCAAGCAGATACTTACGAGCAAAAATGCGAAAAACTTTATGAATGGGTTTGCTTACAAGCTCATTGGCTTTTTACCATAGCAGGTTATATAGATGTTACAAATGAAAACATCTTAAATCAATCAAAAGAATGGCTAGAAAAATAATTTTTTGGCAAGCTAAATTTAAAATTTTAACTTTAAATTAGCTTGCTAAATCCACACACAAATTTTATAAAAGGCTGATTTTTACATATTTCTTACTTTTATTTTCGTAAAATAATATTTAATTAAAATTTTAAATTTTATCTTCTTGCTAGCTAAAAATTCCTTAACAACGCAGATTTATGCTATCATTGCGCGAAAATTTTAAGGAGAATAGATGAAGATTCTTAAACGCGCCCTAACCTTTGAAGATGTGCTTTTAGTGCCACAATATTCACAAATTTTGCCAAAAGAAGTAGATATTACAAGCAAACTTACAAAAAACATCTCTTTAAATGTGCCTTTAATCTCAGCTGCTATGGATACAGTTACAGAACACCGCGCAGCTATTATGATGGCGCGCATAGGTGGCATAGGCGTAATCCATAAAAATATGGATACACAAAGCCAAGCAAAAGAGGTGCGCCGTGTCAAAAAAAGTGAGAGTGGGATTATTTTTGATCCGGTTTTTATAAGCCCAAATGAAAGCGTGGCGCGCGCGTTAGAGATTATGAGCGAATACCACATTTCAGGTGTGCCAGTAGTTGACGAGGCTAAGATGCTTTTGGGCATTTTAACTAATAGAGATTTGCGCTTTGAGATAGATTATAAAAAACCAGTGCGCGAGGTTATGACAAAAATCCCACTAATTACCGCTCCAAAAGGTTGCACGCTTGATGATGCTGAAAAGATTTTTGCTAATAATAAAGTAGAAAAATTACCTATTGTAGATGATGATGGTCGCTTAGAAGGCTTAATCACCATAAAAGATCTAAAAAAACGCAAAGAATACCCAAACGCAAATAAAGACAAATATGGCAGATTGCGCGTAGCAGCTGCTATTGGCGTGGGTGCGCTAGATAGAGCCTTAGAGCTAGCAAAAGCTGGCGCAGACGCACTTGTAATAGACAGCGCGCACGGACATACTAAGGGCATAATAGACACATTAAAAGAAATAAAAAAAGCCCTACCTGATATTGATGTAATAGTAGGAAATATAGCAAATCCAAAAGCTGTTGAGGATTTAATACAAGCAGGTGCTGATGGCATTAAAGTAGGCATTGGGCCAGGCTCGATTTGTACCACGCGCATAGTTGCAGGCGTTGGCGTACCACAAATCACAGCCATTAGCGACTGCGCTGAGGCTGCACAAGGCTCAGGCGTGCCTATAATAGCAGATGGTGGTATAAAATACAGCGGCGATATAGCCAAAGCCTTAGCAGCTGGTGCTAGCTCTGTGATGATAGGCTCGTTATTTGCAGGCTGTGATGAAACGCCAGGCGAGCTAGTAACTTTCCAAGGCAGGCAGTATAAAAGCTATCGTGGTATGGGTTCAATCGCAGCTATGGCGCGTGGAAGCTCAGATAGGTATTTTCAAGAAGGCACGGCTGCTGAAAAGCTAGTGCCTGAGGGTATCGAAGGGCGCGTGCCTTACGCAGGTAGCATAAAAGCAGTAGCTCATCAATTACTTGGCGGGTTAAGAAGCTCGATGGGGTATTGTGGTAGCGCAAATATCACAGAATTTCAAGCTAAGGCTGAGTTTGTAGAGATCACCTCAGCAGGCCTTAGAGAAAGCCACGCCCACGATGTAATAATCACGCAAGAAGCCCCAAATTACCGCGTTAAATAGCAAATTTTACAGAGCGCTTGCTCTGTAAGCAATGATAAATTTTAAAATTTTTTCATTTAATAATAAATTTTAAAATTTGCTAATTTTTAAGATAAAATTAAAATTTCTTAGCCAAATTTTAAGATATTATTTTAAGGATAAAGTTTAAAATTTCTTAGATAAATTTTAAAATTTGTGATTTTTAAGATAATTTTAAAATTTTAATCACGCTCTGCCGCTTAAAAGTGGCACAAACTCGCAAATATCAAGCTTTTGGCTTGTAATTTCATCGCCAAATTTTGTGTATTTTATTATGTTTTGTTGTTGGTTTTGGCCAACTGGTGCTACTAAAATCCCGCCATCTTTTAGCTGAGAAAAAAGGCGCTCAGGCACGCTCACACAGCCACAACTAAGCAAAATACGATCATAAGGCGCATAGCTACTCCAACCATTATTGCCATCATCAAAACGCACAAAAACATTATTTACCCCAAGCTCTTTAAAGCGCGCTTTTGCGGTATTTGCAAGCGTTTCTATGCGCTCAATGCTAAAAATTCTATGCGCCAAATGCGATAAAATCGCAGCTTGATAGCCAGAACCACAGCCTATTTCTAAGACATTATCGCAGTTTTTAGCATTTAAGGCTATGGTCATTTTAGCCACGGTTAGAGGCGAGCTAATCCACTGCCCGCTATCAATAGGATGAGCATCAAGGCTAAAAGGATCGGCAAATGATGGAGCAAAAATCGTGCGTGGGGTATTTGCAAAAGCTTGTTTGATATCTGGGCTAAGATTTAAAATTTCGCTGATTTGGTCGGCGAGTTTTGCACATTTGGCAAGTTCTAGGGCTTGTATTTTCATGGGCGCGCATTATGCCAAAGTTTGTTTAAAATTTGCTTTTAATTTTAAGCTAGGGTTAAAATTTTGATTAAATTTAGCAAATTTTAGATAAAATCAACAATTTTGCTTTTAGGAACAATTATGAAAAACCGCATAATAATCGGCCTTGGCCTACTTTTAGCCTTTGTAATTTTGGCTTGTTTGGATATTTCGTGGATAAATTTTATACTTTTTGCCCTGCTTTTGTGTGCTTGCGTTAGCGAATCTTTAAAATTTTATAGCATAGAAAATCGCGCACTGGTTTTATTAAGCCTTGTATTTTTTACTTTTTTACCTTTTATGAATGCTTTTTATGTGATTTTTTTAATGCTTGCAATAATTGCTGGCGCGCTAGCTTTAATCCAGCATAAAGAGCCAAAAATCATTTTGCCATTTTTGTATCCAGTAGCGCCGATATTTTTGATGTTTGGCTTGCTAAAAGATCAAGGTATGAGCGCGCTTGTTTGGCTTGTGCTTTGTATAGTAGCTAGCGATAGTGCGGCCTTTTTTGGCGGGAGATTTGCTAAGGCCAAAAATAAAGCGCACGCCCTTTGTCCATCAAGCCCAAACAAAAGCATAGAAGGCGCATTAGCTGGTATGATGGCTGGGGCAATTATAGGATATTTGTATGCGATAAATTTTATAGAAATCAACGAGCAAGCAATTAGCCATTTTAAAGCATTTGGGATTAGCATTTTAGTAGCGATTTTTGGGATTTTTGGCGATTTATTTGAGAGCTATTTAAAGCGCATTGCTGGTATCAAAGATAGTGGCACCTTGCTAGCAAGCCACGGCGGGCTGCTTGATAGGGTTGATGGGCTTTTATTTGGCGCGGTAGTGCTTGTTGTGGCCTTAGGATAATTAGGCGATGATAATACTAGGCTCAACAGGCTCAATAGGCCAAAACGCTCTAAAACTAGCAAAAGACCATAATATCAGCATTTTAGCCCTTGGAGCTAATAAAAATTACGAACTCTTAAACGCGCAAATCGCAAATTTTAAACCAAAATTAGTATATATGGCCGATAAAAATTACGCAAAAAAAATCAGGCATAAGCGAGTATTTAGCGATTTGGCTGTGTTTATGAAAGCTTGCGATAGCCAATGTTGCAGCAAAAATACCACGCTAATTAACGCTATTGTGGGCTTTGCCGGGCTTATGCCTAGTAAATTAGCCCAAGATTATGGCTTTAAGCTAGCCCTTGCAAATAAAGAAAGCTTGGTAGCTGGCGGGGCTTTTTTGCGCTGTGATGAGATTATGCCTATTGATAGCGAGCATTTTGGTTTAAAATTTTTATTAAGCAATAAATTTTGCGCCCCATCAAAGCTTATTATAACAGCATCTGGCGGAGCTGTGCGCAAGCTAAAAGCCAAACAAATCGCAAACCTAAGCCCAAAACTCGCCCTAAATCATCCCACTTGGGATATGGGCGCTAAAATCACCATAGATAGCGCAACAATGGCAAATAAACTCTTTGAAGTGCTTGAAGCTTTTTGGCTATATAAATGTAAAAATATTGACGCGCTTATTGAAAAAACCAGCATGATTCACGCTTTGATAGAATTTTATGATGGCTCAACCACAGCCCACATCAGCGCGCCTGATATGAAACTAGCAATAGCCCATGCCATCGGGCTTGAAAGCAGAATTTTATCGCCCCTAAATCTTGCTGATTTAACATTAAAATTTAAAAAAATAAACCTTAAAAAATATCCTATTTTCACGCTAAAAGATTATTTGCTAGATAACCCAAAACTTGGGGTTATAGTAAATGCAGCAAATGAGCAAATGGTGTATAAGTTTTTAAAAAATGAATGTGGCTTTTTAGATATTAGCAGGGCTTGTTTTAAAGCACTTGATAAGTTTGGTTCGGCAAAAATTTCGTGCTTTGGCGATATTTTAGAGCTTGATAAAAAAGTTAGAGAATTTCTAAGTAAATAAGGGCCCGTGATGATACTAGCCATAGAAAGTAGCTGTGATGATAGCTCGCTAGCTATAATGAGCTTAGATGATTATTCTTTGATCCATTATGAAAAACTAAGCCAAGAAATTTGGCACGAAAAATACGGCGGCGTTGTGCCTGAGCTAGCTTGTAGGCTTCATGTTAGTGCGATACCAGCGATGTTAGAGCGCGCAAAACCATATTTTAAGCAACTAAAAGCACTTTGTGCTACTAGCGAGCCAGGACTTAGCGTTAGTTTAATAGGCGGGATTTGTGCTGTACGCGCTCTTAGCGTAGCGCTTAATCTAAAAGCCTTTGGCGTAAATCACCTAATCGGCCATATTTATTCGCTTTTTTTAACAAGCCAAATTAAATTACCCCTTGGCGTGCTTTTGGTTAGTGGCGGGCATACTATGGTGCTTGAAATTAACCAAAACCGCGAAATATCCGTGCTTTGTGCTACTAGTGATGATAGTTTTGGAGAAAGTTTTGATAAGGTAGCAAAAATGCTAGATCTTGGCTATCCAGGTGGGGCTAGGATTGAAAATTTAGCCAAAAATGGCGATGATAAAGCCTTTAATTTTACCCTGCCATTAAAAGAACAAAAACGCCTAGAATACAGCTTTTCAGGCCTTAAAAATCAAGTAAGACTAACAATACAAGAACAAAAAAAATCAAATCTTTTACAAGATAGCATTTGTGATATTTGCGCTAGTTTTGAGCGCGTGGCTTGCTTGCATATTATGGATAAATTAGAGCGCATTTTTGCTTTGCGTGAGTTTAAGTATTTTGGCGTAGTTGGCGGAGCTAGCGCAAATGCTAGGCTTCGTGCTAGTATTTGCGAACTTTGCCTAAAACACGGCACGCAGGTGCTTTTTGCGCCTTTGGAGTTTTGTAGCGATAATGCTGCGATGATAGCGCGCGCAGGTGTGGATATATTTAAAAATAACGCATTTAGCGAGCAAATCACGCTAAGAGCAAGAAGCCAAATTGATAAAAGCAAGTTATTTTAAAATTTAGCCTAAATTTTAAAATTTGGCTTAAATTTTAATTACACAAGCACTAAAATTAGGCGTTTTAAGCTAAAAATGGCTAAAATACGCAATTTTGAGGTTAAAATGAAGCAAATTAGCTTAGCGCATTCACCAGATGCTGATGATATTTTTATGTATTCGGCTATAAAATTTGGCTGGTGCAATGCGCATAATTTAAAATTTCAAGCCAGCTCTGCTGATATACAAACGCTAAACACGGCATCTTTGCGTGGAGAATACGATATATGCGCTATTAGCTTTGGATTGTATCCGTTAATATGCGATGAATACGCGCTTTTACGCACTGCGCTTAGTTTTGGGCAAGGTTATGGGCCAAAACTAATAAAACGAAAAGGCCAAAGCTTAAAAGCAAATTTTAAAGTAGCTTTAAGCGGGCAAAACACCACAAATGCCTTACTTTTTCGCATCGCTTTTCCAAAAGCGCGCGTGATTTATAAAAATTTCTTAGAAATTGAAAATGCTGTTTTAAGCAAAGAATGCGATGCTGGCGTGCTAATACATGAGAGCATTTTGGATTTTAATGATGAATTGTGCGTGGAGATGGAGCTTTGGGATTTATGGCAAGAATTAGCCGGCGATTCGCTACCATTGCCACTTGGCGGTATGTGCTTGCGCCGCTCTCTCCCACTTAGCGATGCCATAAATTGCGAAAAGCTCTTAACACAAGCCGTAAGCGTGGCAAACTCGCATAAAAAAATGCTTAGCAAAATGCTAATGGAGCGAAATTTAGTACGCGTAAATGACGAAGAATTAGATATTTATTTAAGTTTATACGCAAACCAAAACTCAGTAGAATTAAGCCAAACACAAATAAAAGCCCTTGATAAGCTTTTTTATCTTGGCTTTAAACATGGCTTTTTTGCGCGTTTAATTACTTGCCAGCCAAATCTCATACCGCGCGAGTATATGGATTATAGAAACTCTTAATTAAGGATAAAAAATGCAAAGTGAATTAGTAGGACTTGGAGTGCAGACCTTTAAAATAGCACTTATTTTAGCCTTGCCGATGTTATTAAGCGGTTTGATTGCTGGTTTGATTATTAGTATTTTTCAAGCCACTACGCAAATAAATGAAATGACGCTTTCATTTGTGCCAAAAATTTTACTTGTGGTGGCGGTGCTTATTTTTTTAATGCCGTGGATGATGAATGAAATGATCGATTTTACGCGCTCCGTACTTAATAAAATACCAACATTCATTCAATAAAGCTATGAGAATTGATTTTGCCAAATACAGCTCTGTAAAAATTGGCCCAGTGTTAGATGTAGAGCAAATTACGCCAAATCAAAGCTTTGATGGCATTGTTATAGGTGGGGCAAATAATCTTTTAATAAGCCCAGATTTTTCAGGCAAGCTTGGCATTTTAAGCGATGAGTTTAATTATATAAAATGCGAAAATGACTTATTAAAAATTGGAGCCAAAACAAGCTCAAAAGATATTTATAAATTTGCTAAAAATAATGATATTTCGGGCTTTGAAGCCTTAGGTCAAATTCCTGGATTTTTAGGCGGACTAATTAAAATGAATGCTGGCTTAAAAGGGCTTAGCATTAGCGATAATCTAATAAGCCTAAATTGCGCTGGCAAAAGTTTAAGCAAAGATGAATGCGCTTTTGCGTATAGAAAAAGTGAAATTTCAGGCGTAATTTTTGAAGCAAGTTTTGAGTTAAAGCACGGCTTTAATGACGCTCTTAGCAAGAGTTTAAGGCTTGCGCGCTTAAATCAGCCAAGCGGGGCAAGCTTTGGGTCTATTTTTAAAAATCCAAGCAATGATAGCGCTGGTAGGCTAATAGAAGCAGCCGGCTTAAAAGGCCATAAAATCGGCGCTTGCGAGCTTTCAAAAAAGCACGCTAATTTTTTAATAAATCACGGCAATGCTAGCTTTAATGATGCACTAATTCTAATAAATCTAGCAAAAAAACGCGTTTTTGAATGTTTTGGTATTTGTTTAGAAGAAGAGGTTGTTGTGCTTTATTAAAATTTGTGGCTTTATTTAATTAACACACAAGCTTCAAAAGCCAAAATATTGGCAAATTTTAAAATTTGCTCTGTGAAATTTTAAATAAATTAAAATTTAATCCAAAAATCTAAAAAAATAAAATTTTATCAAGCTATTAAAGCGCGCCTTGCTGGGCAAATTTTAAAACTTTTATCAAAACGCTAAATAGAAAATTTTACATCTTGCTATATTTTTTTTTGATTTTTTCTAAGGTGCCGTTTGCTTTCATTTGCTTTAAAATTTCATTTACTTGGGCTAAAAGCTCGGGCTTGTTTTTAGAAATAGCGATGGCGAAATTTTCACTAAATAAGGGTGAGTTTATTTGTGCTAGTTTTGGAAAGGATTGTTTATAATCGGTGGAATTTCTAACTAATAATAACAAATCTATATCGCCTGATGTTAGAGCTTTTAGCGCGCTTTTTGTTTGTTTGAAAGTGATCACACTAGAATCATCAAAATATTTTATTGCATAATCTTTGGCGATTTTTTCGCTCAAAGTGCCTGCAATAGCGCCGATGCGCGATTGACTTAGTTCTTTCATAACATCTATTAGCTCTTTTTCATTTTTAGCCTCTAATAAAACCTTGCCTGTATAATTCGTTCTATTTACTAAAATTTCAATATTTTCGCCGTGATAAATTTGGCTAAAATTTACAATTTTCTTGCTTTTATCATCTGGGCTTATAGCACAAATTGCGCCATCGACATCTACTGAGCTTACATATTCTATTAAATTATATTGTCCAGCACTTAAAAGCAAGAGCTTTGAATTGCTTGCATTTGCTATTTGTTGGATAATTTCTATATCAATGCCTTTTAATTGATTATTTTGCGTGTAAGAAAAAGGTTTATAAGTCCCACAAGTTACGATTATTAAATCTTTTTGTTTGCCACAAGAGCTTAGCAAAATACCAGCAAAAATTACCAAAATAGCTTTTTTAAACATTTCTTGCCTTTTTATATTTTTTCTTCATCTTTAAAAGCGCAAATTTCACTCCAAAAAGAGCTTAGCAAAAAAGCATAAGCACTAAGCGCACTTTGCTTTCTTATATAATCCCTATCGCCACTAAGATTTATTTTTTTAGAATACACACTTTGCTTTGATGCAGCAGCGATAAAAACCGTGCCAACTGGCTTTTCTAAGCTGCCGCCGCCAGGTCCTGCTATCCCACTAATAGCCAAGGCATAATCAGCCCCACAAAGATTTAGCGCACCTGTTGCCATCGCTTCTACACAAGGCGCGCTAACAGCGCCGTGTTCATTTAATATACTCTCATCTACATTTAGCCAAATATTTTTAATATGATTTGCATAACTTATCACCGAACCTGCAAAAATCTCGCTCACACCTGGAATTTGACCCAAAAGACAAGCCCCAAGCCCTGCTGTACAAGACTCAGCCAAGGTAATACTAGCTTTTATTTCTTTAAGGCGCGAAACTATAAACTCCACGATATTATCACTAGCTATAAAATGCCTGACAAAATTATTTTTAACCTCAGCCAAAAAGCCATCTAATTGTCCAAATTTTTGAGATATAGCCTTAACATAAACAAGATTTTCTAAAATATTACTAGCAATAATTTGGACATTATGAACCACGCCAAGCTCTTTAAGCACGGATAATGCGCTATTTTTATCAATATCAAGCAGATTAAAGCTAAGCATTTTGTCTTCTAAATGTAATAAAAAAGGCGGTAAAATTTGCGTAGGTATGGCTTTTAAAAGATTTATTTTTGCATTTTCAAGCTCTACTACAAAGCTATCTTTTGCTTCAAGTCTTGCTCTACTTGGTGCTAGCGTGGTGTCTTTTAGCTCTAAGGTATCATTGCTTAGGGTAGATAAAATTTTAGCGATAGTAGAAAAATTTGCATCGCTTGCTACGATGGTAATTATTTTAGTGTGTTTGGCGTATTTTTCTATTTTAAATGGCAGTTCGTTATCGCCATCTCGCACATAAAAAATCAACGCACTTTCACCAAAATGATGTAAATATTGAGAGCGAATATAAGCTAAAAAAAGCTCATTTATATGCAACTGCGAACCTACAATTAGTAAAATATGTTTCATCTTGCCTCTTTTAAAAAATTTTGCATTTTAGCAAAATAAGCTTATTTTATGCAAGTATTAGCTACAATCAGCAATTTTTAAAATTTTCAAAAGGCGAAAATATGGATTATAAAGATACTTTGCGCTTGCCAAATACAAGCTTTGCTATGAGAGCAGATTTAAGCCAAAATGAAGCAAAACGCTTTACAAGCTGGGACGAAAAAAAAATCTATGAAAAAATGAAAAAGGCTAGAAAGAGCGTAGATTTCACGCTTCACGATGGCCCACCATATGCAAACGGCCATATCCACATCGGCCACGCTTTAAATAAAATTTTAAAAGACATTATAGTTAAAACGCATTATTTTAATGGCGAAGGCGTGCGCTTTACGCCAGGCTGGGACTGCCACGGCTTGCCTATTGAACAACAAGTCGAAAACAAACTAGGCCAAGCTAAAAAAACAATGGAAAAATCAGCCATTAGAGAGCATTGTAGAGCCTGGGCTAAGGAATTTATACAAATACAAAAAAATGAGTTTAAAAGCCTTGGTTGCGTGGCTGATTGGGACGAGCCTTATCTTACGATGAAATTTGCCTTTGAGGCTGATATTTATAGAGCGCTTTGTGCTGTGGCTAAAAATGGGCTTTTAATTGAGCGTTCTAAGCCTGTTTTTTGGAGCTGGGCGGCGCGTTCTGCGCTGGCTGAGGCCGAGGTGGAATATCAAGATAAAGAAGATTATAGTATTTTTGTAGCATTTGAGCTTGATGATGATGCTAGTAAAAAACTAGGCGTAAATGGCGCAAAAGCCGTTATTTGGACGACTACGCCTTGGACTTTACTAGCAAATCAAGGCATAAGCTTAAATCCAAATGAAACCTACATAATAAGCGAAGAAAATTTAATTTTTGCTAAACCTTTGCTTGAAAATTTAGTAGCAAATGGGCTAACAAGTGGCAAGATTATAAAAGAGTTTAGCTCAAAAGAGCTTGAAGGCTTACACGCCATAAATCCGCTAAATGAAAGAAAATCGCTATTTATGTTAGGCGAGCATGTTTTAATGGATGGCGGCACTGGGCTAGTTCATACTGCCCCAGGACATGGCGAAGATGATTATTTTGTAAGCTTAAAATATGGCCTTGAGGTGCTAATGCCAGTTGATGAAAATGGTTGCTATGATGAAACCTTGCGCTCTAAAAAACTTTTAAAAAATGAACTTTTAGATGAGTTTATCGGCATGCATATTTTTAAGGCAAATGATAAAATAATAGAGCTTTTAGGCCAAAATGCGCTAAAAGTTGGCAAGTTTATACATAGCTATCCGCATTGTTGGCGCACGCATAAACCTGTAATTTATAGAGCCACTAAACAATGGTTTATCGCAATGGACGAGCCAAAATTAAATGGCAAAACACTAAGACAAGTTGCTCTTAAAGCCCTTGATGATGTGAAATTTTACCCTGAAAATGGCCGTAATCGCATAAGCTCAATGATAGAAAATCGCCCTGATTGGTGTATATCAAGACAGCGCGATTGGGGCGTGCCAATAGCGTTTTTTAGGCACAAAAGCACAAAAGAGCCGATTTTTGATGAAGCTGTGATGAGCCACATCGCAAATATTTTTGAAAAACAAGGTGCTGATGCGTGGTGGAGCATGCAAATAAGCGAACTTTTACCAAGTAATAGCGCATATAACGCAGATGAGCTTGAAAAAGTTTATGATATTTTAGATGTTTGGTTTGATAGTGGTAGCACCTGGAATGCTGTGCTAAAAAGCGGGCGTTATGATAGTGGCACTTACCCAAGCTCGATGTATTTAGAAGGTAGCGATCAGCACCGCGGATGGTTTCAAAGCTCACTTTTACTAAGCTGTGCCATAAACGCGCACGCTCCGTATAAAAGCGTGCTAACACATGGCTTTACCGTAGATGCCAAAGGCGAAAAAATGAGCAAATCAAAAGGCAATGTCGTAGCCCCTGATAAAATCGCAAAGGAATTTGGCGTAGAAATTTTACGCCTTTGGGTTGGGCTTAGCGATTATTCGGGTGATTTAAAAATTAGCAATGATATTTTAAAGCAAAATGCCGAGCAATACCGCAAAATCCGCAATACAATCCGCTTTTTACTAGCTAATATTAATGATTTAAACACAAACCTAAACGAAGCTAAAAAAGCAAATTTTACTTTGATAGATAAATGGATATTAAATAAAGCAAGTGCTGTATTTAGCGATGTTAGCGAATGTTTTAGGGCTTATGATTTTGCAAAAGGCTTTAATGGGCTTTTAAATTTTTTAAGCAGTGATTTGAGTGGAATTTACCTTGATATTTGTAAAGATAGACTTTATTGCGATCATATAAACTCAGCGCGCAGATATAGCGCACAATGTGCTATGGCATTAATTGCTAGATCTTTGCTAGCTTTAATCGCGCCTGTGCTTACATACACGGTTGATGAGGCCATGCATTCAGCCCCTAGCGTGCTAAAAGAAAATATGCAAGATGCCTTTGATTTAACGCAATATCCGCTAAATTTTAATTACGAAATAGAAGATAATTTACTTCTAGCAAGCCGTGAAAAACTAAATGAAATAGTAGATTCTCTCAAAAAACAAAAACTTATAAAATCTACCTTGGAGCTTGAAATAATCACAAATAGCAGGCGCATTTTAGCCATGAATGAAAACAATGGTAGCGATATACAAGATTGGTATATGGTAAGTGCCATAATGGCTGATGGCGAGGGTGAAATTTTAGGCGAGTTTGAATGCGAAGAGGCAAATTTCCGTATCATCAAAAGCAAATCTCACAAATGCCCGCGTTGCTGGAAACTAGCAAGCACACAAGAAAACACGCTTTGTGTGCGTTGTGATGAAGCATTAAGAGCTTAGTATGAATGAGCCAGTAAGCTTTATGCTCATAATAATTACCATAGTAATATTAATGGCTATTACAGCCTTTGGCGTGTATTTTGTAAATAAAAGGAAGGTAAAATGATCAGTTTAAAACAAGCCCTAAAACTAAGCGCAAGCCAAATTAGCGCGCTAAGAGCCGAGCTTAAAGAAAAAATCAAAGCAAACAACGAACTTGGCGCGTATATCGAGCAATTAACCAATACAGATTTAAGCGAGCAATACTCTGGCGTGCCTATTGCCATAAAAGACAATATTCAAGTAAAAGATTGGGCCATTACTAGTTGTTCTAAAATTTTACAAGGCTACATAGCACCTTATAATGCCACAGTAATTGAAAAGCTTTTAAATGCTGGGCTTGCTCCATTTGGGCGCACAAATATGGATGAGTTTGCTATGGGTAGCACAACAGAATCTAGCTTTTATGGCAAAACACTAAATCCGCTAGATCATACACGCGTCCCAGGCGGTAGCAGTGGTGGTAGCGCAGCAGCAGTTGGTGCTGGACTTGCCATAGCCGCACTTGGTAGCGATACTGGCGGCTCTATCCGCCAGCCAGCGGCCTTTTGTGGATGTGTAGGCTTTAAACCAAGCTATGGCAGGGTTAGTCGCTATGGCTTAGCTGCTTATTCAAGTAGCTTAGATCAAATAGGCCCAATTACGCAAAATGTCGAAGACGCCGCCATTTTATACGATATCATCGCAGGCCATGATGAAAAAGACAGCACTAGTTTAAATCAAAATTTCACGCCATCAGCCCCAGCTCTTAATCCAAACCGCAAACTAAAAATTGCTTTAATTAAAAATTACACAGACGAAGCAGATGCAGAGGTTAAAAACGCCATCTACAAAGCCGCCGATGCGCTAAAATCAGCAGGCCACGAAATAAAACAATGCCAGCTAAGTAGCGCAAAATACGCTATTGCAGCATATTATATCATCGCCACAGCCGAAGCTAGCGCAAATCTTAGCCGTTATGATGGCGTAAGGTATGGCAAACGCGCAGATTGCGATAATTTAAAAGATATGTATGCGCTTACGCGTGGCGAGGGCTTTGGGAGCGAGGTTAAGCGCAGAATGCTTTTGGGAACCTTTGTGCTAAGTAGCGGGTATTATGATGCTTATTACATTAAAGCCCAAAAAGCGCGCGCTTTTATTGCCAAGACTTATGCTAGCATTTTAGATGATGCGGATTTGCTTTTAATGCCTGTAACGCCAAATGCGGCGTATAAATTTGGCGAGCTAAAAGATCCGCTAAAAGCGTATTTAAGCGATGTTTATACAGTTAGTGTAAATCTTGCTGGCTTGCCAGCTATTAGCGTGCCAGTGGCTAAAAATGCCGATGGATTAAGCATTTCAGCTCAGTTAATAGGTGGCGCATTTAATGATCAAAGCGTGTTAGATGGCGCCCTTTGCTTAGAGCAAATGCTAAAAAATTAACAAAAGGCAAACAATGAATGAAACAAATTTTAAATTACAGGGGGGGGGGGGTTCTCCCAACTCGAAAATAGCATAAACACCATAAATCACAATATTTTAGCCTTACACAGACAATTAAATTTTATACAAACTTTACTTCTTAAAAATTCTAGTTTAAATGCCATTTTTGATAGCATTTATGAGACGAATTTATGGGGTAATGGTAGCGGCAGTGGCTCAAAAGAAACCTTAAATCAAGGCTATGTCGCGTTTTTACAAAATTTTATGCGCGAAAGTTTAATTTCTAGCGTGGTTGATGTGGGTTGTGGTGATTGGCAATTTTCTAAAAATATTGATTTTAGCAATATTTACTACACAGGCTATGATGTAGCTAGCTTTGTAATAAACGCCAACAACGCAAAATACGCCAAAGATAATATCACTTTTGAGCATTATGATGGCGATTTTAGCCAAATTAAAAGTGCTGATTTGTTGCTTTGTAAAGATGTGCTCCAACATCTACCTACTAGCAAAATACACGAATTTATCAGCATTTTACCTAAGTTTAAATACGCCTTAATCACAAACGATATCGCAAATAAACAAATCGCAAATTTTGAAAACAAGCAAATAGCCTCAGGACAATACAGACCGCTTGATTTAAGAAAAGCACCTTTTAATCTTAATTTAGAGCCTGTATTTATGATAAAAAGAATGCCCGCCGAACCCGATATTTGCGTAATGCTATATAAAAATGAAAAATTTTAAAACTAATTTTGATTTATAAAAATAACTTTGCTAAGCACTTGTTACTTGCGCCAATTTTAAATGAATTTAGTTTAAAATTTTAATCTTAATTATAAATTAAAATTTTAATCTTATATCTTTCCCTTGGCTTTTAAAATAGCTTTAAACTCAGCTATATTGGTATCCCAGCCGTTTTTTAAAAAGGGCATAAACGGCTCTTTATCGCTACTTTTATGATAAAGCGCAAAAGGCAAGGTGCCGATAGTTTGCGAGAGCAAATTAACACACGCATAAACTGCGCTGATTTTGGTTGCTTCATTTGCGCTTAGTGGGGTTGTTTTGTTTTGTAAAAATTCGCTTAATCCCAGCTCGCTATCATTGCGCGTAAAAATGCCGATGTGAGCGTGAGTTTGCGGGGCTTTTTGCTTTGATTTAAAAAAATTTATCATTCTTTTTAACCTTAAAATTTTTAGAATTTTAAAGCATTAAAAAGAATTTAGCAAGAGTTAAAGAGAGCTTAAAAAGCTTGACATCTCATCGTCTAGTTTTTCATCGTTGATTTTTAGTTTAACGCGGTTATTTACGCCAATGCCAAGCACTTTTTCAAGTGCCAAAAGTCGCTTTTCGCTCTGGTCTAGCGCGCTAAATACGGGATTTAGCATTTCAGCACCTGCGCCTGTTAGCGTTGTGGTGGGCGCATTGTCGCACTCAGCACTGAGCCTTGCGTTGCGTTTTAGCTCTGCGACATAGCGCGTGATAATTAAATTATCGACATCTGCGCTAGATGTTGTTTCTTTTAGCATTTTGATAATTTCGCTTTTTAAATCTTGTTGCGCGGGCGCGCGCCCAGCTATTTGCGCGGGGGCTTGCTTTTGCGGATTTGCTCGCGGGCGCGGGTCTTTCATCATTAGAGCTTTTGTTGAGTTCATTTTTGGCGAATTCTCGCGCCAATCCAAGCTTGTAAATTAGGCTATCTCTCATTTGGTAATAATCATCTTTATAAAGCTCAAAATATATACACTGATTATCTGTGTGGGTGGATTTAAAATTTAGTATTTTAGCCATGCGAATGGCGCGTTTATTCTCTAGTTTGCAATATGCTTTGAGCTGTTTAAGCCCTAAAATTTCAAATGCCATATCATAGATAGCGCAGTATGCCCCAAGAGTAATTCTAGCCTCATCAAATTGCTTTGGTATAACCATAATCTCGCCAGGTATAGCGGTGCAATCTTGCCAATTAATTTGCTGAAAACAAAAATACCCAATAGCTATATCATCGACAAAAGCCATATAATAAAGCGAATTTGGCTGGTTTTGGATAGAGTTAAACCACTTTAATTGCTCTTCTTTGGTTATGTGTGTGCCATTTTGGCTTAGCATTAATTTAGCGATTTTCGGGTCATTTCGCCAACTTCGTAAAATCTCTATATCTTTTAGCTTTAATTTTTCGATTTTGACGCCATATCTATTAAATTCACTCATTCATCAAATCCAATATATCACCAACGATTTTAAGCTCTTTTAGCTCATCATATGTAAGTGTATGCCCATAATCATCAGCTAGCATAATAATAGTGCTAATCTTGCCCATTGAGTCCCACTCGGCTATGGATTCTAGCGTAGTTTGCGGGTTAAGTGGCTCATCGCACTCTATTGTATCTTTGAATTTAGCTATCTTTTTATCCATCTTAATCCTTTATATAGTTATAATCGTCCCGCTCCACGCAAGACCGATACCAAATCCAGCTATTAATACCTTATTTGTAGGTTTTATCTTGTTATTTTCAATGGCTCTTTTTAACGCTATTGGTATGCTAGAAGATGATGTATTGCCTACATTTTCGATATCATAAATCACCTTAGAATTATCTAATTTCAAGCTTTTGGCAATGGCTTTGAGTATCAATAAATTTGCTTGATGAAATATAAAATAGTCAATATCATCTAAATTTAGATTATTTGCTTTTAGGATTTGTCTAACTAAATTTGGAACCTCCCTAATAGCAAATAGAAATATCTCTGGACCATTCATGGTAAGGGTATTTGATGGGGTTTGGGCGTTAAATGGATTTGCGTAGCCACCATATTTTTTATACATACTAAAAAACCCGCCCCCATCTGTGCCGCATATGATTTGACCGATTTTATAAGCGTTGCTATCATCGATTATAGTCGCACTTGCTCCATCGCCAAATAATATTCTTTGTGCCATATCACTATTTTCAAACATTTTATAGCTCATATCAGCTGTGCATAGCAATACCCTTTTCACGCTTTTAGAGATTATTAAAGATTTAGCTATTAATAATCCGTGAGCGTAGCCGCTACAAGCGATATTAATCTCCATGGCGTTTGTGCTTTTGGGTAAATTTAGTTTATTATGTAGCTGGTAGATTGTAGCTGGCTGGAGATAATCAGGCGATTGAGTACAAAGCAAAAGCATATCTATACTAGCTGGGTCTATATCATACCCATTAATTAAATTTAAAGCCGCCTTAGCCGCTAGGTCGCTAGTAAGCTCATTTGGGGCGGCCTTGTGGCGATATTTGATTCCTGATTTTTGATAAATTTGCTCACAACTATACTCATCACTTTTAGCAAGACTAGCAAAGTAGCTATTATCTATAGTTTCATTTGGCAAGTAATAGGCTAGTTTCATGCTATTTTCCACTTAAATTTCATCATTACCCCCCCCCCCAGAGCTGATTTTGATACACTCTGCGGTGATTTTGCTAGATTGAGAACTTAGCAAAAATAGCACCGATTTAGCTACATCGCTAGGCTCTATTAAGCCAAGTGGCATTATCTCATTTAGCTTTGATTTGTGGGCTTCTTGGGATATGAAGTTATTTATAAAATCATCATACATAGGGGTATTTACATATAATGGTGCGACGGCGTTGATCCTTACTCCTTTTTTGGCGTATTCCTTGGCTAGGCTCGATACGGCTGAGTTTAGGGCTGCCTTACTAGCTCCATATAGACTAAGTCCAGGCTCAGCACCAAAAGCTGCCATAGAGCTAATGGCTACAATGCTAGTATCATTTTTGACATATCTATTATGCTTTAATGTAGCCTTAGCTAGAGCGAAAAATGTTAGTAGATTTATATTAATTAGCTCTTGCATTTTAGTTAAATTTAGATCACGAAGTAGCATTGGGCTTAGCACGCCAGCGCTATGGATAAAGCCATTTAATTTAAATTTATTAGCAAATTTCGCCACTGCTAGCTCAATGCTATCAAGCTTGTTTGAGTCAAATATCGCTATATCGTGGTTATTTGGAGAGTTTAGCTCATCTTTTAGCTTGTTTAAAGAGTTTAAATTTCTACCAAGAAGTAGCAATCTAGCGCCACTTTTGGCAAGCTCTTTGGCTACGCATTTGCCTATGCCTGATGTGGCTCCGGTGATTATATAAGTTTTATTCTCCATTTACCCCCCCCCCATTTAATTTTATATTATAGTATAGCTCGGTACTACGATATATCAAATCTATCAAATATATCGTCCCAAGAGCGTAAAAACATAGCTCAAATTTCAAGCTAAAAATCGCAATAGATAGCACTCTATAGCAAGAAGGCTTGCATCAATCCCAAGTAAAATTCCACGCTCTAAAAGATATTTTTTAAGCCCAAATCTATAAATTTTATTTAATTTTTTTAATCTTTTATGGATAAAATGCTTACAAAATTGCTGATGAAATAGCAAGGTAGAGATGATAAAAAGAGTGCAAAATATACTAACATTATAAAGATAACTAGCTAAGATAATAAGCCCAAACCACGCTATATAATCGCAGGTATAATCAAGAAAATAGCCTAATTTTGTGCTTTGATTTTTAAGGCGAGATAGCGTTCCATCGGTATGGTCTGATATGCTATAGATTAAAAATAAAATTCCACTTAAAACATTATGCCCTAGATAGAGCAAAATAAATGAGCCAATAATACAAAATCCACCAAAAATTGTAACTTGGTTTGGTGTGATATTTGTTTTTGCAAGTGGTAATAAGATAAATTTTTGGACTATTAAAACTCGCCAAATATACTCAGTTATATAATATGTCGGTTTGACTTCTAGGCGGTCAGATTTTTTGAGTTTTTCATCTAATTTCATACTTCAACCTGCAAAAATTCGCCCCAAATTTTCGCTATTTCTTCATAGGCTCTATTAATATCAGATATGAATTCATCGCTATTCCACGCACGCCTAAGAACCATAGCCATCTCTACCATAGCTTATAAAAAATCAAAATTTTGCTCTTTACAAAAGCTGGCATTTATACTCTCATCACTTATAATAAGTTCGCAATTTTTACTCAAAAAATCAATCAAAGAAGTTTTTTTATAGCCTAAAAATAAAATTTTTGGAAATTTTTTATTAAGCTTAAAATAATTGGGGGGGGGGTGGCAACATTTTGGATTTTTGCATTTTGTTCCTTTTAAAAAATTAATTTTAACCAAATTTAAAATAAAATTATACAAAAAAATATATAATTTGCGCTTAAATTTTAAGTTTAGGCTTTTTTATGAATAAAACTCTTTTAATTATTATTTTGCTTGTGTTTTTATTTATAATTTTAGCTCTTGTGTTGTTTCTTTTATATTTTAGCATTAAATCACGCGCTAAAAGCGATATAGATGTAATAGAGCTAATCAAAAACGCCAAAAAACCAAGCCTAAAACAAATAAACGACTTCTTAAAATCCAAAACCGCATCAAAAAATGATTTAAACATAATTAGCGAGTATTTTTTAGCAAATTTTAAACTGCCTATTAAAAGCGATAAAATCACAAACGAAGCAAATGAACAGCTTAATTTTATTAAGTATTTTGCTGGCTCAAAAAACGCAGATGCTAAGATGATCTCAGCCCTAAATGCTGCTTTAAAAAAACTTAATCCAGATTATCAAAACGAAATAGATAAAATGGAAAAAAGTGGCATACAAAATCGAAACTAAGGAAAAAAATGCTAGATATTTCGCTAATTATGCTTGGCGCAGGCGATAGCTCGCGCTTTAAAATGCCCACAAAAAAACAATGGCTAAGGATCGCTAACGAGCCTTTATGGCTTTATGCTAGTAAAAATTTGGCCAAAATGCTACCCTTTAAAAAAATTGTAATCGCCGCCAAAGAAAACGAAATAGCTTATATGAAGCGTTTTGAGCCAAGCTTTGAATACATAATCGGCGGCAAAACGCGCCAGCAAAGCCTAAAAAACGCCTTAAATTTTGTTAATAGCGAATATGTAATGACTAGCGATATCGCGCGACCTTGCATTTTACCTGAGCTAATTTCAAGGCTAATAAATCAATTAAACAACGCCCAGTGCATAGTCCCAGCGCTAAAAGTTGCCGATACTGCCATTTTAGGCTCTACTAGCATAAATAGAGATGAGCTAAAACTTATCCAAACTCCGCAAATTTCGCGCTTGGGGCTGCTTAAAAAAGCACTTGAAAATAACGAAGATTTCACAGATGATAGCCAAGCAATATCAGCAATAGGCGCTAAAATTTGCTATGTCCAAGGCGATGAAAAAGCCCGCAAAATAACCTTTAAAGATGATTTAGGCTATCTTAATTTGCCAAAAGCAGATAAGGTTTTTTTTAGTGGCAATGGCTTTGATGTGCATAGTTTTTGTGCTGGCGAATATATCACGCTTTGTGGGGTGAAAATCCCATATATTAAAGCCTTAAAAGCACACAGCGATGGCGATGCGCCCTTGCATGCTTTGTGCGATGCGATTTATGGGGCTAGTGGGCTTGGGGATATAGGCGAGCATTTTCCAGATACGAATGAGCGCTATAAGGACGCTTGCTCTAAGGATTTGCTCGCAACTTGCGTTAAAATGGTGCGAAATTTTGGGTTTGATATAGTAAATGCGGATATCACAATACTAGCCCAACAGCCCAAAATCACGCCATTTAAAGAGCAAATGCGCCACAATGTAGCTAGCATTTTAGGTGTAAATGAAAATTTTGTAAATATCAAAGCTACAACTATGGAAAAAATGGGCTTTATCGGGCGCGAAGAAGGCATAGGCGCGCTAGCAAGCGTTAGCTTGAAATATTATCAATGGCATAAGGATATTTAAAATTTTATCAAAATTTGCCATTAAATTTTAACATCACACTTAATGCGCGCTTGCCTAGCACAAATATTTTTATTTACTGCGCACATATTTAGCTTAAAATTTTAATTTATTAAAATTTCATAGCCTAAATTTATGCGCTTAGCGCGGATTTATCAAACCATAAATTACGCTATAAACCCGCTAGCTAGCACTCTGGCTTGCTCATCATAAAAGCACGCTAGCTGCCCGCTAGCTATCGCACTTGCAGGACGCAAAAGCTCTACAAACACGCCACCGCGCCCATTTTGGCGCACCACGCACGGCACAGGCTCGCTTTTGTAGCGAATTTTTACAAAGCATTTGAAATTAGTTTCATTTGTGAAATTATTAAAATTTAAAGTCTCAAAACTTGTTTTTTCAAGCTCTTTTTTTAAACCAACGCTTATTTCGTTATTTTCAGGATTTATAGCCGTTACAAAATGCGGCTCGTGCGCGCCATGCACTCTAAATCCTTTGCGCTTGCCGATTGTATAATTCATATATCCATCATGCTCGCCAATTGCCCGCCCAGCGCTATCTCGCACCACTCCGCGCATTTGCGTGTTAAAATGCCTTGCTAAAATTTCTGTGTAGGAATTTTCTACAAAACAAATCTCACTGCTTTCTTTTTGCGTGGCTAGCTCGGCGATTTGTGGAAATTTTGCCGCATTTGCTTTAATGTCTTTTTTTAATTTATCACCAAGCGGGAAAATAATATGTGAAAGCACGGCAGGTTCGATATTTGAAAGAAAATAACTTTGATCTTTACTCTTATCAACGGCCGCTTTTAAAAGCCCATTTTCAATACGCGCATAATGCCCCGTGGCGATTTTTTGGCAGCCATTTTTCTTAGCAAACTCCCATAAAGCCCCAAATTTTATCAAGCGATTACAATGCGCGCAAGGATTGGGCGTAATGCCCTTAGCATAAGAACTAACAAACAAATCATAAACATCGTGCTTAAACTGCTCTTTTAAATTTAAAATTTGCGTCTTTATCCCCAAAAAATCACCGACTTTTTGCACATTAGCAATATTTTTTTCGTGATAATTTGGCTTATCGTGGAGCATCATATAGCACCCAATCACGCTAAAACCAGCATCTAATAAAATTTTGGCACTCATCGAACTATCTACGCCACCACTTAAAGCTATTAAAACCTTCATCTTTACCCCAGTTTTTAAAATGCTATTATATCGCTAAAATATTAGCATTTTCTTAAAAATATACTTTATTACTTTATTTATTTGCTTTTTTAAATTATATTTTAGCTAGTATTAGTATAATCGCGCGCTAAAAGGACGAAAATGTACTATATCACAATCTTTGGCTCAGCTAGAATAAAAGCAGACGATAAATACTACAAAGCCGCCTACGAGCTAGCAAAAAACCTAGCAAAGCAAGGATATGGCGTCATTACAGGCGGTAGTAGCGGGATAATGGAAGCAGCAAATAAAGGTGCTTTTGAAGCTGGCGGCAAAAGCATAGGCATAAACATCAAACTCCCGCACGAACAAATCACAAATCAATATTGCACGCTCGTTAAAATTTCCAACAAGCTAAGTGAGCGCAAACTTTTGCTAATAGAGCAAAGTTGTGCTTTTATCATAATGCCTGGCGGTTTTGGCACGCTTGATGAAGCATTTGAGGTGCTTGTGCTAGCTTGCACGGAGCTAAAAAAAGCAAAAATTATTTTTTATGGGAGAGAGTTTTGGGCTAAATTAGTAGAGTTTATGCGCGAGGTTTTGCTAGCTCGCGGTATGATAAATGAACTTGATTTTAGCTCTTTTGCCCTACTTGATAGCAGCGATGAAGTGCTTGAATATTTGCGCTCTAATTCATAATTTAAAATTTGCCCTAAAAATGCCAAAATAAGGGCGAAATTTTAAAATTTACCCTTAATCAAGCATACTAAAATCATCTAATTCTTTTACTTTTCTAGCTACAAACATAGAACAAATATCAAAAGAAAAACTTCTAATAATCTCTACTTGAAAACCAGCTTTTTTTAGCTCGCTCTTAAACTGCTCTTTGTCTAAAAAATTTTCAATACTTTGTGGGAGGTATTCATAGGCATTTTTATTTTTGCTGATAAAACCGCCGATTTTAGGTAGCATTTTTAGCAAATAAAAATCACGCAAGTTTGCCATAAAGCCCTTTTTTGAGCGTTTTGTAAATTCTAAAACCAGCAAATAACCGCCATTTTTAAGCACTCTATTAAACTCGCACAAAGCCTTCTCGCGCTCACTTACATTTCTAATGCCATAGCTTATTGAAATTATATCCGCCCAGTCGCTTTCTAAGCCGGTATTATCGGCATAAGCGCACTCTAAGCGCACTTTTTCATTTTTGATAAATTTTTTGCGCGCTACTTCTAGCATACCTTTGCTAGGATCAATGCCAGCTATGCTTTTAATAACAATATTTATCAGCTTTGCGCGCTTATCCCATAAATCTATCATATCGCCAGTTCCACAAGCTATATCAGCGATATTTATGCTATGATGTGAATATTTTTCTAGCACAAAATCCACCGCACGCTTGCGCCAACTTTTATCTATGCCAAAACTCAAAATGCGGTTTGTTATATCGTAAGTTGGCGCGATACTATCAAACATTTGTACTATTTTTTCTTGCTTTTGCACTAAAATCCTTTTTCTTCGTAAATTTTTAAAATTTCTTTAATTTCATCGACTTTTTTATAAAGTTTTTGATTTTTTTTGTCTAATTTTTTTACACTTTGTGCGATATTTTGGCTTAATTGCTTTTTAAAATCGTCCATTTGCGCGCCATTAAATGCTTTGTTTAAAATTTTGTATTTTACAATTTGATTAGAGTTTATGCTGATATTATTTAATTTTTTAGCGAATTTGGCAAATTTTTGGCTTTGATACAGCGAGCCAAAAAGACTAGCCAAAACAAAAAGCTCATTTGCTTTAATGCCGATGGATTCGTAATTTAAGCTATAAATTTGAGTTAAAAACATATTGATTTTACGAGAAAATAACGGCGCAAGCGTGCTTTTAAGCTCATTTTTACCAAGAGGCGATGAATAAAAAAATTCATCATCGTGCAAAACAAAAACCCACTCTTTTAATATATTTTCTAATTCGTGGCTTTTTGCGATACAATCATCTTCAAGCACAGAGCGTTCGCGCTCTAAGATAGCGAAACTTTGAGCACCGATATTTTGAACTTGTAAATATTCGCATAAATAATTTTTTTTGGCTAATTCATTAATGTTTGTTGTGTAATTGTTTAAAAAGCTTAAAAAAACATTTAAAATTTTTTCATCAAAAATCGCCCCGAAACTTTGCATAATCGCTATATTTTGCATTAAAATAAAATTTAATTCATTTATGCTTTTTGTGTTTTTGTGTGCTAAGAATTTATTTAGGGTCGCTTTTAGCGGTTTTATTAGCGAGATAAGCACGCATCTAATCCCATCATAAGCGCTTATTAGCCCAGGGCTTTGCAAGCTAAAATTAGCTAAGTTTTGGGCGTATTTTAAGGCGTTTTGATAATTAAATTTAAAGCGAGGATTGCCAAAAAGTGCCACATTATTAAGCGCGTAAGAATCATTATTTGTGATATTTTCAAGCACTAAATTTTCAATCACGCTAGGCAAGTTAAAATTTTTTAATTCATCAGCGTCATTAAAAGAAACTTCTAAAATAGCCAAATCGCAAAAATCATAAAGCAAAATCACACAAGGCAAATTAGCCAAACTAAAAGTAAATTTGCTTTGTAACAAAGCATTGCAAATCGCGTTTTTATCATTATTACTTAGGCTTAGGGCGTTATTTTTTAGCCTTAAATAATACTTCGTTTTTTCACAAATAAAATTTTTGGCTAATTTTGAAAATATCTCTTGTGAGTTTAATAAAAATCGTAATTTTAAATCTGTCATTTGCGCCTAAATTTTAAAGTTTAAACCGCAAATTTTATCAAATTTGACTTAAAAGAAAATTTAATTCTATTTTAATACTTATATTTGTAAAATCACGGCTTTATTTAAAAGGATAGCTGATGCGATTTAATGAAATAATCAAAAATTTGCCCGTTTATGAAGCCGGCAAACCAATAGAATTAGTTGCCAAAGATTTTAAAATAAATCCTAAAAAAATCATAAAATTAGCAAGCAATGAAAATCCCTTTGGCTCATCGCCGCTAGCCATTAAAGCCATAAAAAAAGCAGCCAAAAGGGCTAATTTATATCCAGATGATAGCTACCATGAGCTAAAAAATGCCCTAGCCAAAAAATTTGAGCTAAAAAGCGAAAATTTTATTATCGGTTCTGGTTCTGATGAGGTGATTGAGTTTGCCTTAGGCGCAGTTTGTAATGACAAATTGGGTATTTTAACAGCAGGCGTTAGCTTTGGTATGTATGGAGTTTATGCTAGCCACATCGGCGCGCCACATTTTAAAACAAAAAGCCAAAAGCACGATTTAGCCGAGCTTTTAGAGCTTTATGAAAAACACAAAAATAGCATTGGCGTGGTAATTTTATGCTTGCCAAATAATCCACTTGGTGAGTGCGAAAACGCTAGCGAGATTGAAAATTTCATAGCCAAAATTGATAAAAACACTCTAATTATGCTTGATTGTGCTTATATGGAATTTGCTAGTTTTAAAGATAGCAAAAAAGCCATAAATCCAAAAAAATTAGTGCGAAATTTTGAAAATGTGCTGTATTTGGGAACCTTTTCAAAAGCTTATGGATTAGGTGGAATGCGAGTAGGATATGGCATAGCAAATGACGAAATAATCAAATCCTTACATAAATTAAGACCACCATTTAATATCTCAACGCCAAGCCTAGCTTGTGCTATTGCTGCTTTAAATGATGAAAATTTCATCATCAAAACGCTAAAAAACAATCTCCAAGAAATGAAAAAATATGAAAATTTTGCCAACAAAAAAGGCATAGAATTTATCCCTAGCTACACAAATTTTATCACCTTTAAACTAAGCGATAAAGACGACAGCACAAAGCTTTGCGATATTTTATTATCGCGCGGGATAATACTGCGCAACCTTAAAAGCTACGACCTAAACGCCGTTCGCATCACCATAGGCACAAAAGCACAAAATAAAAAAGTCTTAAAAGAACTTGATGGCTTATTTAGCTAAATTTCACCACTTCAAAAGGCAAAATTAAAATTTAATTTCGCCTTTTGCCAAATTTTAAAATTTCAAATATTTTTAATATAAATTCTAACTTAATTTAAGTATATTATAAGCTACAAATCTTATAATTGCGCCTTTATTTTGTAAAAAATGAAAGGATTAAAAATGACTAGAATTACAAAACCTAGCGAAGTTAAGCGCGAATGGATCGTGCTTGATGCTAAGGGCGAGATTTTTGGTCGCTTGCTTACAAAAGCAGCTGTGTATTTGCGTGGCAAGCATAAACCAAGCTATACTCCAAATGTAGATTGTGGCGATTTTGTCATCATCATAAATGCCTCAGAGGCTATTTTTACCGGCGCAAATAAAGCCGAAGATAAGCTTTATCATCGTCATTCGGGTTATTTTGGCTCAGTTAAGAGCGAAAAATTTGGCCAAATGCTAAAAAATAAACCTGAAAAACTCTATAAACTAGCAATGCGCGGTATGCTACCTAAGACAAAACTAGGCAAAGAAATGATTAAAAAATTCCGTGTATATGCAAGCAGCGAGCATCCGCACACCGCACAAATACAAAATAAAGGAAAATAAAAATGGCTTCTACTACATACGCAACAGGCAAGAGAAAATCAGCAGTCGCTAAGGTATGGCTAAAAGCTGGTAGTGGCAAGATTATAGTAAATGGTATGGATTTAAACACTTGGCTTGGCGGACATGAAGCCATCAAGCTAAAAGTCGTCCAGCCCCTGCTAGTAACCAAACAAGAAAGCTTAGTAGATATTAAAGCTGTAACGCTAGGTGGTGGCTACTCAGCCCAAGCCGAAGCATTAAGGCATGGCATTTCGCGCGCACTTGCAGCCCTTGATTTACAATTTCGTAAAGCACTAAAACCAGAAGGCTTGCTAACCCGCGATAGTCGCACCGTAGAGCGTAAAAAATACGGTCGCCGCAAAGCCCGCCGCTCTCCACAATTTTCTAAACGCTAATATTTTGCTTGCAAGCTTCAAGCTTGCAAGTGCTATTATTTTATTAAAATTTATTTTTAGCAATCAACCGCTTATTAAACTTTAAATTTTAAAATTTGCGCTACTAAAATTAAAATTTTAATCTCTCAAATATTTTAATTAAAATTTCTCAAACATATAAGCTAGCTCTAAGCCCTTTATAAGATTATCAACCACAGAGCTAAAATGCGCTTCTTGCTCGCTTGGCTTACTTAAAAGCATTTGCTTGCCATCAATTTGCACGCTTGGCGCAAAATTACCCATACGGCATTTTTTTAATAAATACTTTATAATATCGGCCTTTGAGTGTTTGCCATCAAGCATAGTAAATATTTCATAATCGGTGCTATTTAGGCGCAGGGCTTGATTTAAATAACCGCCCAAACACAAAGCCTGCGTTTTATCATTTGCCAAATACCGCACCAAAGGTATAAAATCCTGTCTTAGGCGCGATTTATTAACTTCGTATTTAATATCAAAAAGCCTCTCATAACTTATAAAAATACTACTCGTAACCGCTGATATATCATAAATATGGCCTATTAAAGTATTTTGCGGGACTAGCTTTATGGCTTCGCGCACGCTAATGCTAGCTGGATAGGCATCATAAAGCGCACGCACCAAATGCTCAAGCTCTAAGCCCTTAGCGCGCTCTTTTAAATACTCGCTTTTATCACTAAGACAAAGATGAAAATCCATAATGCGCTCTTGCATTTTGGCGTGATCTAGGCATATTTTGCTTTCATTTTTTTTAAGGGTTAAAAGAGAGTGGCGAAACTGCGTGGAGTTAAGAAAATCAAACATTTGATCTTTTTCTATGCGGTTTTTCCACGCTAATTTGGCGTATTCTTCGACAGCGGCGTTACTAAACTCATTATAATCAAAATGTAAATGCATATCCTCAATATAAGCAAGCCCTAAATCATTGGCATCAGCGACAAAATCTATCAAATATGAGGGGCAATTGTAAATTTCTAAATATTCGTGCATAATGTAGCTAGGGTTTTTATTATCTTGAACTTTTTTGTTGTTATGGGCTTTTAGCTCTCTTGTTAGGATTTGATAATCATGGGCTGGGCTGCTTAATGTAGTGGTTTTATATGCACCTATTTCAAATTTTAAAGCATTTAGAGCGCATTGTAATTTTTGTGCTGGCTCTTTATCAAAATCTATATCTTTACTAGCAAAACGCATAAAATCGCGCGTTATTTCTTTAAATTTCCAGCCTGGGTAGGTGTTGTAGCTTATCATTTGCACGCCATTGTCGCTTAATAACTTCGCGCCTATTTCATAAATTGCCTTTTTTACAAAATCAGGCACCCAACTAAAAATGCCGTGAGCTATGATATAATCAAACTTGCCGTATTTAGCGACCCCCCCCCCCTAGCTATATTAGCTAAATCATCACTAAATAGCTCTATATTTTTTAGCCCTAGTTTATTGATAGCTTTTTGGCCTTCTTGGATTTGGCTAGTGGCTAAATCCACGCCTATAAAATTTGCGCTTTTATGCTTTATGGCTTGTGCTATTATGTTGCCACCGGCTGCACAGCCAAGCTCTAAAACGCGCGCATTTTCTGGTTTTGTGGCATTTATCCCATAGCTTTTTGCTACTACATACATTCTATCTATGCTTGCGTTTATGAAAGCATTTGATTGATATGGCACTTTATCATAAGAAGTTTTTATTAAATCATTTATCATCTTTTTTATCCTCTATAATCTCAGGTTCGCCAAATAAAATATTAAGCTCATTTATATTTCTAAGCTCATCTTTACTTAGGGCTTGCTCGCTTAATGGGGTTGTTGAAATTTCATTTGTGCTAACTTGCTTGTCGCTGGCATTTGGGTTATCATTTGCGCTTGGATTAGGGCTAGCATTTTGGCTAGTGATATTGCTTGGATTAGGGCTGGCATTTTGCGCGCTTAAAATATTATTTAGCACATCGTCATCGCTTTTTGGCAAGTCATTAGGGATTTTTTGCACCTTAAACTTATCGCTACCAAAACTAGCCAATGCTAATTCTTTAATCACGCCCCAATACTTGCGCTGCATCGCGCTTTGCTCGTTATTTGCTCGCGAGCTAAGGCTAATAATGCCATTTTCAAAACCATCAAAACAAATACACTCTTTAAAACACTCGCCAAGCTCGTAATTTCTATCATATATCAAGCCTAAAAAGCGCTCATACATATCAGCGCTTGAAGGCTTTTGTGCTTGCTTTGTTGGTGCTGGCTGATTAGGCTGCGGATTAAAATTTGTAGCATTTGTGGGAGTTTGCGCGCTTTTTGGCAAATTTTGATTTGTTTTATTATCTAATGAGCTTTGCGCGTTTAAAATCACATTATCGATATTTGGGATATTAAAGCATTCTTTCATCATAAATAGCGTTATATACAGCACAAACTCAGCATCGCTGCCACTATTTAGCATATTTTTTGCCTGGCTTAAAATGCGAAAAAATCGCTCAAAAATCAGCAAAGAAAAGCTAGGATTTGGCGAGATAAACTTAAATTTTAAATTTGAGATTAGCTCGTTGATTATCATAACCGCATCGCTTTCGTTTAATTCTTTTATAAGCGCGCTTATATCGGCATCTACGCCATTTTGAACCACTTTTAAAATTTCATCTATTTTTGCTGGATCTAAAATGCCTAACATATCGGCAATTTGCGTAGCGCTGATGTTTTCGTGGGTGAAAATTATAGCTTGATCAAGCAAAGTAAGCGTATCGCGCAAAGAACCCTCGCCCGCTCTTGCTAAGATATTAAGCGCGTCTATTTCATACTTTATGCCCTCTTTGCTTAAAATAAATTCTAAATGATGGACGATATTTTGAATACTTATAGGTTTAAAGCGAAAGTGCTGTGTGCGCGATAAAATCGTAGCTGGCAACTTTAACGGATCAGTTGTGGCCAAAATAAATTTTATATAACTTGGCGGCTCTTCAAGCGTTTTTAAAAGTGCGTTACAAGCTTGCTGGGTAAGCATATGTGCTTCATCAATTATAAAAATTTTAAATCGCCCAGACATCGGCGCATAGCGCGTTTGCTCGGTTAAATCCCTAATATCATCTATGCTTCTGTGGCTTGCGGCATCAAGCTCAATTATATCAAGATGGCGGCCTTCATTTGCCATCACACAACTCTGACAAACCTCGCAAGGATGGGAGCTAACGCCCTTTTGGCATAACAGCGCCTTAGCAAAAATCCTAGCCGAGCTAGTCTTGCCACTACCTCTAAGCCCAGAAAACAAATAAGCATGCCCTAAACGCTCGCTATCAAGGGCGCGCGAAAGCGAGCTTGCGATGATATCTTGACCAATTAATTCGGCGAAATTTTTAGGACGATATTTTAAAGCTAGGGCTTGCATTGATAACCTCTTATGCGATTTAATAAAACAAAGGGTAAAATTTAGCTAAAAAATACAAAAAGCTTGCTGAATATAAACAAAACAATCCTAATTTGGCAAAATCCACGCAGAATTTATTTAAAATTTTATCAAAATCACAAGACAATCGCATTTTTTAAAATTTTAATTATTACTAGCGGAGTATTTAAAGCAAGCTAAAACAATGAATATAGCGCGTTAAGCTGAGTTAAAATAAAAATGGTGGAGCCAAGCGGGATCGAACCGCCGACCTCTTGAATGCCATTCAAGCGCTCTCCCAGCTGAGCTATGGCCCCACAAAGAAGATTGTGATTGTAGCGCATATGAGCTTAAATTTTGCTTTTTTTGCTAATTTTAAGTTTTGTTTTGGTATGATTACAGCCTTTTTTGTAAAAATACGCCCAGGTGGTGGAATGGTAGACACAAGGGACTTAAAATCCCTCGGCCTTTTGGCTGTACCGGTTCAAGTCCGGTTCTGGGCACCACTGCTATATTTATTGATTTTCTATAATTCTTTTTAAACATTGTTATTTCATCGTTTTATAGCTTTTAGTTTTCTGTAAGTTTTTTTTAATTTACACTACTTTACCAAGTTTTTTAACCAATGTTAGTAAAGCCTAAAAGGATAATAATGCCTAAACTAATAAATCTTAATAACTCACAGCTAAACGCTCTAAAACACGATGGTAAAAATCAGTCTGCACCCACGCAATACCCCGTAAATACAGCAAACAGGCTCTATGCTTTTTGCTACGCAAGCGGTAAAAATGAGAAAAAGTATTTCGGTGTTAAACCATATCTTATTAGTAGCTAAAAGAAAGCAACTTATACAAAATTACGATTTCTTAATGCTAGTTAAAACAGAGCTAAATAAAATCCTAGAAAACAAAAAATGTGTTCATCACAAAGGGCTGATTACAAATGATTTCGAGCTAGATGAGGACGGCATAAAAATGCTAATAAATGCGGTGTTAAACTCAAATACTAATTTAATGAACAAACTGCTTTTTTCTTTTATGTTTTTAAGTCCGCAAAGGCAGGGCGATTTAAGAAATTTAAGATGCGAAAAGGCGAATTTACAAAAAGGCTTTATTTGTTTTAATGAAAATAACAACAAAACAGGCGCAAGGGCTATAATACCACTAAGCACACAAGGCAAAAAAATCCTAGAAATTGCTAGTAAAATCAGTGATGATTGCTCCACTAATTATTTTGTCCATTTTTTTCTCCTTGCGAATTGATTTGTTTTTTATTTTTTATTTGTCGCAGTAAAATATATAAATTTACTCACAATCATAAAAGTCAAAAATTTAAATCATAAAAATCAAATATACTTTTCAACTTATCTATATAAAATTTATATCCAATTATCAATTCACCATATGAAATTACATTTGCATCATGTAATAATATCAAATATTCATTATTTGGAATCGCCATTCTTCTGATTGTAATTAACTCTAAATTTTTATTTTCAATTTTTTCATCAATCAAAGTAACAAAAATCTTTTTTTCAAGTTTTCTAGAAAAAATATAATCTATTTCTAGTTTATCTGCTTTATTAAATATTTGCTTACTATTTTTGCATGTTTTAGCAAACTCTTTTAATCGCATACAGTCTATTTCATTTTCATCCTTTGAGACTTTGCATTTTTGAATATTTTCATCCAAATTATAATTTCTAGTACAAGAATACATATAAATTAAGTTCATTATCGCCCATAAGAGCAATTTTATTGATAAATTTTCCATCTAGTGGAAACCGAGCATAATATCCAAAAGAACAGTAACCACGCCTTGAAATACTTTGCTCTACTTTCTTGTCCAAATTTGTATTACTATATGTTAAACCGTCTATATACAAACTAAAAGGATAACTTACTTCTATATCATCCTTTGGCTTTGGTGTGGTAAGAAGATAATAGTGCCCCTCTATATTTGCTGCTATTCTATCACCAAAAGGCAATAAGCAAAGAATGCTAATAATTAAAACTCTAATAGCCTTATTTGTAATTTTTGCTTTTAAAAATTTTCTATAAACAAACCACATAGTAACGCCATAAATACATAGCAATATAAGCCTAGATATATAATAAAATAAAAAAACCATTTATCTACCTTTTATAATTAAATTTCACAATTTGAAAACCAAAACCCGCATTTTAGTAAAAAACTAGCTTTTTTTTAAGCTAAATTCTAGATAAATATTACACAAATTCTAAAATTTTATTAATTTATTATTCTAAAAATATTTAAATATTTTAAAGGC
>SPMW01000017.1 GCA_009827235.1 Candidatus Campylobacter infans
TTTTTCCCACATTCGCAGTCTATATGAAATAAACTCATCTTATTTCCCCATTATGGCATTATCTATAAAATCTCTTGAAACACTAATGCTAGTGCCACGAAAGGCTATGACATATTCATTTGTTTCAGTGTTTTTAAACACAGTTCCACTAAAACCGCCACCATCCTCATTTGTTTGTTCCACTACTTGAAAACTAGAATTTGTGGTGTCGTTTGTGATTGTTTCACCTAAGTTAGGCAAATCATCTTTTTTATCTCCACCAACATTGCCATAACTAGCATTTGCTAGAAATGCTGAATTTTTACTTCATTTAATGATATATTTTGATTTTTCATTTTATTTTCCTTTATTAAATTGCGGTAAATTTGAATATTCTACAAAATATTCAAATTTCGTTTTATATTGTTCTATGCTCCCCAAGCATCGCCCAACAAGATTGACACAGCCGCCCCAAAAACTCCGTTCACTCCAAGGTTTCCACATATATCCTACATATTTTTTATCTCCTTTACAAGTAAAATCATCACAAGCAAAAATATTATATTTTGTATATTTAAAGTTAAGAAAATTCTTGCTTTCTTTTCGCTCAAAATTATCAAAATCTATATTATGCTTTCTACCAAAATTCTGCTTAGGATTTTCAATATACTCAAAATCATCATTAACTATTTCAAGCTTTACTGGCAAAAGATTTACTATTATTGTCTGTGGCACTTCAAGCTGCCAAGCATACACTAAAATACACGCGCTTGCTATTGCTAGCTTTAATTTTGTAAAATTTATAAAGTATTGCTTTCTTTTAAGTATTAGTATGGATAAAATTATTACAGGCACGGCAAGAAATAACGCAGCCCCAAAACCAAAATATAAAATAAGCAAAGTAAAAATCGCATAAAAAACCAAAAAGCTTATTTTTACGCTAAGCCTTTTGCTAAGGCTTAGCACGCCAAAAAGCACATAAGCATACAAATAAGCAAACAAAACCCAATAAGACACAAACACAAGAATAATTATCAAAGCAATCATAAAATAAAATTCCTTTAAAAAATTTTGTATTTTTAATTATAAAATTTTAATTAATATTTTAAATAAGTCTTGTAAAAAAATCAATAGTTTTATGCTAAATTTATTTTTTTTATAAAAATATAATTACAATTTAAAATAAATAAAAATTTTATAAAATGCTTAAAATTTACAGATTTAAATTAACTAGTAATGTTTTAAAAGTAAAATTTTATTTACTATCTTAAAGGTGTGTAGTTAGCTAATTATACACCTATATAAATTTTTTAATCGCATAAAAAATTTAATTTTTAACTTAAATATTTTTTTCTATCAAGTTCATAAAAATTTTATAGCGAGTTTATTGCTTTTTTATTATTAAATTTTTAAATTTAAGTAATTTTTATGATTTTAGAGAATTTAATTTATAAAACATTAAGTGTAAATTATATACTTGTTTTTCATTGCCAAAATTATAATTTAAAGCATTTTTATGTGAAATTTTCTTAAATTAATCAAAGATTTTTTGTAAAAAAATATACGATGAAATAAAAAGCTTTTCAAACGAGATTAAGGATTTTTCTTTATAATTATAAGAGTTTTTTGCGTTTTTGCGCTATTTAATTCATGCTTTGACGCTAGGTAAATACATTAAAGGAACGCCACAAATGCTAAATGCCATAAACGCCTTGCAAGAAGCGTCCTTATCATATTATGACAACTTTAAGCTAAATGATACTACTTTGAGGCTTAATAAAATGGTGGATTATCACGCGGTTGCAACAAGGGCGCGAAATCGAATTTTTATACAAAGTCCGTTAAACTACACAGGCTCAAAGTTTCGGCTACTTCCGCAGATTTTGCCCCTTTTTCCAAAAGATATAAGCGTAATGGTGGATTTGTTTTGCGGTGGAGCAAGCGTTGGCGTAAATGTAAGGGCAAAAGAAATCATCTTAAACGACAAGCAAAAAGAGCTTGTAAGGATTTTAGAGCTTTTTAAAAGCCTAAGTTTTGACACGCTTTTTACGCAAATTTTAGGGCTTATCGATGAATTTTCGCTTTCAAATTCGGCTAAATTTGGTTATGGTTTTTATAAATGCGACAGTGCAAAAGGGCTTTCAAGCTACAACAAAGCGGGCTTTTTGCGCCTTAAAAACACCTATAATGCCGACAAAGAAGCACTCAAACTCTTTGTGCTTATCATCTACGCCTTTAACAACCAAATCCGTTTTAACGCAAAGGGCGAATTTAACTTGCCTTGTGGCAAAAGAGACTTTAACGCTAAAATGCAAGATAAGCTCAAAGGCTTTACAAATGCCTTGCAAAGCAAGCACATAAGCCTTACAAGCCTTGATTTTCGCGCCTTTGACACGGACACTTTAGACAAGCAAAGCTTTGTGTATATCGACCCGCCTTATTTGCTTGGTGGTGCAACCTACAACGAAAACGGTGCTTGGGGCAAGAGTGATGAAAAGGATTTGTTTGAATTTATGCAAATGCTTGATGCAAAAAATATCAAATTCGCCCTTTCAAATGTGCTTTTTCACAAGCAAAAAGAGCATAAAATGCTTAAAATTTGGCTTGATAAAAATCCAAAATTTCACACGCATTTTTTAAATTTTTCTTATAAAAATTGCAACTATCAAACCAAACGAGAGCCTTCAAGCGAAGTGCTGATTACAAATTATGGGGTTTAAAATGAGATATGATTATTTTGGCAATACGAGTTTGCGAGTAAAAAATCTGCTTTATAACTTTGAAACACAGCTGATTTTGTTTGAGGAACTTTTCGCAAATGCTGATGACAGCGATATTTGGAGTAATGATTCAGAGCTACAAATCCACTATTTAGAGCTTTTGAAATCTCACAATTTATTAGAATCTAAAAATAAAACTACCGAGATTGGCACAAAGGATGCGAGAGTAAAATCTGCCCCGCTAGAGGATTTAAATCTAATCAAGCGAAAAGAAAAACTTATCACTTCGCAAGGTTACGAGCTGTTAACGCTCATCAAAAATCAATCCTACAAAATTAACAACGAATTTTTACAGATTGATTTGATTTCTTTATTTTTCTTAAAAGCGCAGTTAAATTTTGCCAAATCGCCAAATTTATTGCAAAAATATTTAGAAGTTTTTAGGGAATTTGATGGCGAAATGAGTATGGAAAATTTCGCATTTTTGCCTTTAATCAACAATTTTGCAAGTGTAAAAGAATTTATCAACCACATAAAAAATCACACGCTTTTTGTCAATGTCGCAGATGTTACAAAGTTGAATAAATTTTTAGCCGACTTAGAAAAAGGTTCATTAAAGACAGATTATTTTAAAACCGCAAAAGGCGAATCTAGTGCTGTTAGCATTATAAACGCTTTGCAAAAAATCTTGTTGCCATTGCGTAAAAATGGAGATAAAAAATTACTACAAAATTTGGTATCTCCACAATGCGAGGCTGAATTTTTAAATTTTAAAAAGCTCTATTTGCCCTATATTAGCAACGCTACAAAAAAAGATGATAAATTGCAAGAAGTTTATGATTTTATTTGTGCGGGGGATTTGAGAGAATTTGGCATAAGATTTTATGATTTGATTATGCGTTCGCGTTTGCAAGCAAATTTATATGATTATTGCGATTTGAATCGTAGATATTTGAATCTATCGGGGATTTTTGAATTTGAAAAAGACAAGGTTAGCTTAAATCTTGTTTTTAAAATGATTTTAGCACATTCAAAGCGTAGTGAGATTTTGCAAAAAATCGTTACAAGCGAAATCTCACAAAACCTATTAAGCGAGTATTTTAACGATAGCGAATTTAGTGCGTTTTTTAAAAAATACGGCATTACAACTCAAAGTGATTTAGTGCATTATAAGCATAACGCCGACAAAGCAAAGCTAAAAAATCTCATCAATTCGCAATTTAGCCGAGATGATATTTTTGAGATTTTAAAACTTTTTGAGGATAGGAAAAACGATGCCTTAATCGCCAAAAAAACAACAACAGAAGCTACAATTCCTACCATTTTTGAGTATATCATTGCTATTGCTTGGCACTATATTGATGATGAAAATTTAGATAGGATTTTGTGTGCTGGATTAAGCCTTGATTCAAATCTTTTGCCAAAAAGCCACGCTGTTGGCGGCGATGCGGATTTTAAATTTGATTATGATGACCACGCTTTGATGATAGAAGTAACGCTTACTGAAAAAACCAACCAAAGACGAGCCGAAATGGAAAGCGTTTCAAGGCATTTGGGAAATCTTTTACTGAATTTAGATGGCGAAAAACAAAAAAAATCTTTTGGAATTTTTATCGCTCCATATTTGGATAAAAATGTGCTCAATGATTTTAGAAGTAGAATACATTGTTATTTTGAAAATGATGAAAAACACATTAAAGGAATGAAAATTTTACCCTTAAACACAAATGATATTGTTAAAATTTTAAAATCAGGACGCTCTTATGAAAGTTTAACAGCGGACTTTTATAGGCTTTTTGAAAGCACAAATGAATGGGGAAATCGCTGGTATAATAATGAAATTGCCCCTTTTATCAACTCTTTAAAGCAAATCAATGTTTAAACTCCCATCACGCCGATACACAGGGGCTAAAACAAGGCTTTTAAGCCATATAGAAAGCGTTTTTTTAAAGCATTTAAACGCCTTTGATGAGACAAAAAATTTAAGTTTTTTTGATGTCTTTGCTGGCACGGGCGTAGTAAGCGAGCATTTTATGAAATGCTTTTCATCGCTTAAAGCGCAAGATAAACGCTTAAACGATAAAATCCACTTTTCACGCTTTTTGATAAATGATTTTTTGCATTCAAATTTCGCCATTTATCAAGGCTTTTTTGCTAAAATGCCTTTTGAAATGTCAAAACTTCAAGGCATTGTAAAAACTTACAAGGCTATAAATAAAAAAACATTAAGCGCAAATTATTACAGCAAGGCTTATGGCGGGCTTTTTTTCAGCGATAATGATGCTAAAATCATCGGGCAAATACGAGATGATTTAGACACTCTTTTAAATGCTAGGCAAATCACGCAAAAAGAATTTTATGTGTTGCTTGCAAGCCTTATTTATAGCACTGATAGAGTGGCAAATACTGTGGGGCATTATGATGCTTACCGCAAAAATGCGCCCTTGTGCGATAGGTTTGAATTTGAGTTGATTGAGCCTGTTTGTGCAGATTTTGCTGTGGAAATTTTCAAAGAAGATGCTAATGTTTTGGCTAAAAATTTAGCCCAAACTGATGATAAAATCGACCTTGCTTTCATCGACCCGCCTTATAATTCTAGGCAGTATGCAAGGTTTTATCATTTGCTTGAAACGCTTGCTAAAAACGACAAGCCCCAACTCTACGGCATAGCAAAAAAGCCAACGCCTGAAAATGTGAGTTTATATTGCAAAAGTGAAGCAAAAGAAGCATTTAGTAATTTAATAGCAAATCTTGCCAAATGTGCCAAAGTGTTGCTTGTAACTTACAACAATACCATTTCAGCAAATCCACGAAGCAACACAAGAATGAACGAGAGCCAGATCACGCAAATTTTGCAATCTCAGGGCATTACCCACAAATACGAATTTGATTTCAAGGCATTCACTTCAGGCAAGACAAATTTTAGCAACCACAAAGAAATGATTTTTGTATGTGAAATTTAAGCGTGATTTTACATTATAATACTGAAAAATTAAAATTTATGCACAGCAAGCAAATTATATTAAAAAACCATCAAATGCTAGCTAAAGACAAAATCTAAGCAATACTTAAACCGCTACTAATTTTTAGAGTCAAATTTGCAAACGTACATCTTTTAAATTTTTTAAGATATATTAAAAGCTTTCTTAATCTTTATTTATATAATGTAACCTAATTTAAATCTTAAATTTCAAACTCTTAACATCAAAGTTTTCTAAATTATTTTCATTAAAACTTTTTAAATTTTTATCATTTAGATTTTCTAAAATCAAGTCTTTTTCTTGCTTTAAATTCAATAAAGTTTTTGCTAAATTTGTGCTAAAAATATCAAATATTTTTTCATCATTTTTTTCATAGTGTTTCTCGTTATATAATCTTGCAAGTTGTGAAAAATCTTTTATTAAATCTAAGCAAGAATTATACAAAAATTTCAGCACCCAAGATAGCATATTTAATGCTTGAATTGTGTCTAATTCTTGGAGATTTATGTTTTCATACTTAGGGAATTTCATAAGTTTAGCTATTTGGTTGTAGTTGTATATTTTTAACATAAAAATTAGCTTTTTTTCAAATTCTAAACTCGGCAAGGAATTTTCAAGTGCGTATCTAAGCTTAGCGTATTCAGCTAAAAGCTCGTTATAATCATTAAAATTTTTACTATACACATTTGCTTCGTGCGTTAGCATTATGGCTTTAAGGGCTTTGTAAAACTCATTATCAAGCTCGGTTTTTGTTTCAACGCAGCCGTTCATAAACTAATTTACTTTGTCATTATTTTCATTTATTTGCTTAATTTTATTTATAATTTTTTTCAAAAATCTTGCTTAGTTTTTAATTTAATTTCTTTAAGATTTTCATCATTTATTTTAGAATTTTTTTCTTGCTTTAATTCGTTTTCTAAAGCTAAAATTTTTTCATTTTTTGCTTCTTCATCTTTTAATTTTCTTTCATAAAATTCTTTCAATTCTTTGCTTTTATTTTTAGCGTTTTTTATCATAAGTTCATAAAAAGTTTTTTGCTCGGTTTTGCTGTTTTGTTCTTTTTGTTTTATGCTTGCTAACACTCTTGGCTCTATGCGTTTGGTTTTTGACTTTTTTACGCTTATGCTTCGGTGCATATTTAGCATTTTTGCCACATCGTCTTGTATTTGGCGAAGAATTTTTTGCCCGTTAAGGTATTTACCAAAATCTCTTTGGCGGTTTATACCACGCTCATCAAGGGCTACAAACTCCATATGTGCGTGCTCGTTTAAAGAAATTCCATTATTTTCATTTATATGCCCCTCATCCTTGTGGATGGCGATTTAATAACACCTAATGCCATATTTTTGCTCTAAAAATTGCGCTAAATTTTCAAGCTCATTCATAGTTGTGCTTGATTTTATATTTAGCACAGCTGACCACAAAAAGCTTTTTGCTTGGCATTTTTGCTTGGTTCTTTCAAAATAGGCTTTTTTGGCGTTTTGTATTAGCTCATCTCTTAGCTCATTTGCTTTTAGGGCGCAGCAATTTATCTCGATATTTTTTGCCCCTATCAAATAGCTTGGCACAAGGCTTCTGTCGTTGTGCCAAACTTGAAAATCGCTTTTTGTTTTTTTAAAATTTATGCTTGAAATGTTTGACATTATATTTTTTTACAAAGCTCGGCATTAATGATGCCAAAGAGTTCTTTTTTGCTTTTTAAGGCATTTCTTAGATTGCTTAGTTTATGGTTAATGCTACCAATTTCGCTATTTAGTTTATCGATGGATTTTGCGATTTTTTCACTATCGCGCCTTAGTTCGCTAAATTTTACACAGCTTTGTGCGTAGTATTCTTTTGGGTTTGATTTTTTTAGGCTATTTTGAGGCTTAGGGGTGCTTATTTTTTCATCGCTTTTTATAGGTTCGTTCATTTTAATCCTTTGTAATTTTAATATAAGTATTTTAGTTAAAATTTCTTAATCCAAACTTTACCAAATTACGATATATTCGCGTTTTGGAGAATTACAGACACTAAGAGTAACTAAGAGACAATTAAAGAAAAATTAAAAAAAATTTATATAATCACATTTTGTATTTTAAAATTACAAAAAATAAGAGCTATATTTTTAACCAATGTTTTAACCAATATTAGCAAAATTTAAATGAATATTGCGATATTTGAAAGTAATTTATGGTGCCCCGGGTCGGACTCGAACCGACACATGGTTGCCCATACTAGATTTTGAGTCTAGCGCGTCTACCAGTTTCACCACCGAGGCAAAAGGGCGTAATTATACTACAAAATTATTAAAATTTACTTATTAAAATTTGGTCTTTATCTTAAATATTTATTTACGCAAATCTAAACCAAGTTTTTAGCGCGCATTTTAAAGCATTATTGATAATAAATTTTAATTAAAGCCCAAGCCAAAATCATCACAAAAGCTCTTTTGGCAAGTCAAAAAACTCTCCAAAATCCTTACTTAATGCTGCGCGAAAATCATAGCTAAAAGGTGGCTCATCGCTATTTTCTAGTTTTGTTTGGTAAGCGTGTAAATAAATGCGCTTGGCTTTTGATTTGGCATATTTGCCCTCGCCCAAAATCCCAAAGCCAAAATGGGCTAAATGCACGCGTATTTGGTGCGTGCGCCCTGTTTGGATGCTGATTTTTACCAAAGATTTTTTGCCCTCACACATAAAGGGCTCAACTAGCGTGATGGCTTCTTTGCCATTTTTTAAATCAACCTTGCTAAATGCCCCAGATGCTGTTTTGGTAGTGCTAATAGGCAGTTCAATCCTTAAAGGCTCGACAAACAAACCATTTACAATGGCAAAATAAATTTTTTGCACTTTTTTTTGCCTATATTCAGCTATGGCGCGCTCTTTAAAAAGCGCATTTTTAGCTAGCAAAAGCACCCCACTAGAATCTTTATCCAACCTATTTAAAAGGCTGATATTTTCGCGCTTTCTAGCGTATTGCTGGGCGATTTTTTCGCTTGTTAAGAAAGCTGGCTTATTAATAGCTAGCACATTTTCATCTTCAAAAATCACGCCAGCGCTAGCAATTTTTAAAATTTTAAAATTTGTTTTTTCGCTTATTTGCGCCCTTGCAAAGACGATTTTTTCGCCCTTTGCGCTTACTAATCCTGCATCGATTAGCTCTTTTGCTTGCTTGTTTGAAATGTTTTCTTGTAAGGCTAATAATTTATAGGCTTTTTCCATTTTTATCCTTATTGTAATTTTTTAATAAGCTCGTTAAAATCGCATTTGCGAAGGATTTTTGAGCGCAAATTTTGATGTATAAAATTATCAATATCGCCGTATGTTGATATGATTATGCCATCAACTTCTTTATAAAGCGTTTGTTGATTAAAATAATATTTACCGCTAATTATCCCGCATTCAAACTGCGCGCATTCAAGCGGATTATGCCCGCCAATGCCCTTTTCAAATGAGCCACAAAGCACGACTATATCGCTAATTGCGTAAATATTTATCAGCTCGCCAAGAGCATCAATTACTATCACATCGCTTTTAAACCCCAAATTATCGCTAAATTTTTCAAAGCTTAAATTTTGATTTTTAGCATACAAGCTAGCCAAATCGCAAACTTTTTTAAATCTTTGTGGATGGCGCGGGACGATAAAAAGCCTTTCATTTTGGGCTAGATTTAGTGTTTTTAAAATTTGCGCTTCTTCGTTTTCGTGGCTGCTTGCTATGCAAATATTTCGCTTTTTGGTTTTTTCATAACTTTTGCTTGGTTTTGCTAGCACGGCTGATTTTACATTGCCTATTACTTTGGTATTTCGTGCACCAAGGCTTTTTAGGCGTTTTTCATCATCGCTACTTTGGGCTAGCACAAGATCTACAAAATTAAATAATTCCTTATAATAAAACCTAAATTTTAAATAATTCTTATACGAATTAGTGCTAATCCTAGCGTTTAATAAAATTGTTTTTGCGCCATGTATTTTGGCGTATTTAAAAAGATTTAGCCATAATTCAGCCTCAAAAACCACTAAAATTTCACATTTTTTCAGCTTAAACCCAAGCATCCATTCAAAGGGCAAAAAGCTTACATTTTGGCAAAATGAGCGCGCTTTTTGGTATCCTGTGGGCGTTATTGTGGTGATTTGACAAGTTACTTGCTTGGCACTTTTTGGGGTATTTAGCTCAAAATACTCTACTATTTTTTCTATACTAGCCACCTCGCCCAGACTACAAGCGTGAAAATGATATTTACAAGGTTTTAATGGAGGGTTTTTGTAGCCAAAAAAGCGAGCTATTAGGCTATTTTTATCATCGTAGCGAAATTTTGGTTTAAAAGAAAATAAAAATAAAAAAGGCGCACAAAGCGCCCAAATAACAAAGCTTAAAGCATTATATAGCAAGTTATTTTTCAACTTTTGCTTTTGTGCTAGCTTTTTTGGTGGTGGTTTTGCTAGTTGATTTTTTGGCTGTGGTTTTTTTGACTGGTTTTTTAGCTAATGCCTCGCTTACATCATTTACTGGCAATTCACTATATAAAATTCTACCACAATGCGGGCAGGTCGTTATTTCATCGCTTCTTAAAACGCTAGCAAAAACCTTATCATTTATATGCATAAAACAGCCATAGCACGCTTGCTTACGCATAGGCACAACGGCTGTATTTTTTGCCCATTTGCGGATTTTTTCATAAAAGCTAAGCACTTTTTGATTGATATTTGTTAATATTTCATCTTTTGCCTTGTATAAATCGGCTTTATTATTTTCTATTTCTTTTAGGCTAAGTTCTACTTCTTTTTGTATTTCTTTTAGCTGGGTTTGTAGGTTTTGCTTTTGCTCTTTTAGTGTTTTTAAATCGCTTTGTTTTGTAGCAATTAGCGTTTCATTGCGCGTTATATCTTCGTTTAGGCTTTCTAGTTGTTCTTTGGTTAGAATTTCTTCGCTTTGGACGGCGCTAATTTCTTTTTCTTTTTTTAGGCTTGCTGAACGGCTTGTGATTTTTTTGATTCTTTCGTTATGCTCGGCTATTTGGCGGTTTGTATCGCTTATTAAATTAGTGATTTTAACAATAGCATCTTCAAAATCATCAATTTGCTTATCAAGCTTATCTATTTCATCTTTTTTGGCAAATAGTTTGGCGTTAATCTTTTGAATTTGTGGATTATACTCATCAATTTGCTTGTCTATGGCTGAAATTTCTACTAATTGCCTTAGATTTTCATTCATTTGTTGTCCTTATTTATAAGTAAATGGATTTAGAGAATTTGCGATTGTAGCAAAAATATTATGTTTTTTCAAGGCTTTTTCTAAGGCGATATTAAAGTATTTTTCGCTAGCAAAATGCTCGATATCAATTAAACTAAGCCCATTTGCGTAGCATTCAAAAGCCGTGTGGTATTTTAAGTCGCCCGTTAAAAAACAATCTGCTTTGAAAGTGTTTATCAAATCCGCCCCGCTACCAGTACAAAATGCCACCTTTTTAATAAAATCGCTACTTTTAACCACTCGCAAATGTTCAATTTCTAGTCTTTTTTTAACAAAATTCGCAAACTCATCAAAATTTTGATTTATGCTAAAAGTGCAAATAAACTCATTTTTTTCATATTCGTTTATATTTAACACTTCTTTTAAAACATAGTCATTTAGTATGTGCTTATCAAAATTTGTATGCATAGCAATTAAGGCGCAATTTTTCTGTAAAAGCTCGCTAATTATATTGCTTGGATAGCTAGCACAATCCAAACTTTTAAGCCCTTTAAAAATCAAAGGATGATGAACTATAAATAACGAATTTTTCGTAGCTTTTCTAGCCAAATCAAAATCCAAATCCAAGGCTAAAATTATATTTTCAAACTCAATTTCTTGTTTAGCCTTTTGATTTGGATTTATTAAAATCCCGCTATTATCCCATGGCTCGCAATCCATAAAAGGCGCAATATCATCTAAAATAGTATATATTTGATTTATCTTCAAAATTTACCTTCAAATTTTAATTTTAATTAAAATTTATAAAGCCAAAATATTAAAATTTAACCTTAAATTTTAATTTAAGCTAGCATATGCTTGCGCGCAACCCTTTGCTAATTCTCTAATTTGTAAAATATAATCTTGCCTTTGTGTAGCGCTTATTGCGCCTCTTGCGTCTAATACATTAAAAGTATGCGCTGCGAGCATACAATAATCATACGCTGGCAAAGCTAAACAATGCTCTAAAACCGCCTTACATTCTTTTTTGGCATTCTCAAACTGAGTAAAAAGCATATCCACATCTGCTAGCTCAAAATTATACTTGCTAAACTCATATTCGCTTTGCTTATGCACATCGCCATAAGTTACGATATTGCCGTTATTATCATCCCAAATGATATCATAGACATTATTTTTATCTTGTAAATACATACAAAGACGCTCGGTGCCATAAGTGATTTCTGCGCTAATTAAATCACAAGTTATTCCACCTACTTGCTGAAAATATGTAAATTGCGTAACCTCCATACCATCAAGCCAAACCTCCCAGCCCAGCCCCCACGCGCCAAGAGTTGGGCTTTCCCAGTTATCTTCAACGAAACGAATATCGTGCTTTTTAAGATCAAGCCCTAAGCGTTCAAGCGAGCGTAAATATAGCTCTTGGATATTATCAGGGCTTGGTTTCATTATCACTTGAAATTGATAATACGCGCCCAAGCGGTTAGGATTGTCGCCATATCTGCCATCAGTTGGACGGCGACTAGGCGCTACATAAGCGACATTCCACGGCTTTTTACCAAGCGAGCGCAAAAATGTAGCCTGATGATAAGTGCCAGCACCAGCTGGCATATCATAAGGCTGAACAATAATGCAACCTTGCTCATGCCAATAATTTTGTAATTCTAAAATTAGCTTTGAAAATGTAATCATTTATATCCTTTTAGCTTTCTTTAAGTAATTTTTGCGCCATAATTTGCACTTTATCTTGATCGCTGCCCTTTTTAATAGTGCGAAAAATTCTATTCATATAATTTTCAAAAAATTCTTGGCTGTTTGTGGATTTTTGCTCTTTGGTTTTACTAACTGGCTTGTATTCGCCGTTATTTCCTAGCTCAAAGGCTAATTCATTATCCATAAGCTGCATTCTTAAAATTTCGCCTAGTTTTTCTTGCAAACTCTCATCATAAATTGGCGTCATTAGCTCTAATCTGCGCTCTAAATTTCGTGGCATCCAATCAGCCGAGCTAATATAAAATTTAGGCTTAGCATGTGCAAAATATAAAATTCTAGCATGCTCTAAATACTTGCCTATAATGCTTCTAACTCTGATATTTTCGCTTTTATTTGGCACTCCCACACGCAAGCAACAAATCCCACGCACAATTAAATCAATTTGCACCCCAGCAGCACTTGCCTTGCTTAATTCATTTATCATATCATTATCTACCAAGGCATTTAATTTGGCTATTATGCGCCCATTTTTGCCATGTTTAGCCTCAGCTCTAATTTTATCAATTATGCGCTCTTTAATTTGCATAGGCGACATTGAAAGTTCATCGAGCTTGCGGTGCTTTGAAAAGCCTGAGAGAATGTGAAAAAAGCTAGTTGTATCGCGCGCAAAAGCATCTTTACAAGTAAAATAACTAATATCTGTGTAAATTTTAGCCGTGCTACCATTATAATTACCAGTAGCAAGATGCGAATAAAAGCGTAATTTGCCATTTTCTGTGCGAATTACTTGGCTAAGTTTTGCGTGCACCTTAAAGCCAGCTATGCCATAAATCACATGTGCGCCAGCATCTTCAAGGGCTTTTGCCCAGTGGAGATTGTTTTCTTCATCAAATCTTGCTTTAAGCTCTACCATCGCCGTTACTTGCTTGCCATCATTTGCGGCATCGATTAAGGCCTTTATAATATTTGAGTTTTTCTCCACTCTGTATAAAGTCATACGAATTGAAACTACTTTTGGGTCTTTGCTTGCTTCTTTTATAAACTGCTCTACTGGATCAAAACTTTCATAAGGGTGAAATAACAACACATCGCCCTTTGCGATAGTATCAAAAATGCTTACATTGCTGTCAAAGGGGGGTAAGGTCTTTGGAGTATATGGAGGGAGCAAAAGGTGTGAGAAATTCTTATCTCCAATGATTTGCCAGAGCGCACCAAGCGTTAGTGGTATTTCGCATTCATAAATATCTTTATAAAAAATTTTCATATGCGAATTTAGAAAATTTAATAATTCTTTATCTTTATTTTTTTCTATTTGCAAGCGCACCAAAGCACCTTTACGGCGTGATTTTAACCCCTGTTCTAAAATAAGCATAAAATCATCTGCTTCTTCTTCTTCAATTACCATATCAGCATTGCGCGTAACGCGAAACGCACAACTTGATAGCAGTTTATAACCCGGAAAAATAGACTCAATATGATTTCTAACTATGCTTTCAATCGGCACATAAACCCCATCATTACAAGCATAAAATCTAGGCAAAACACGACTAATTCGCACCATACCAAATTTTATTATCTCAGGATGCTCAGCATCTGCTAGCTTAACAGCTATGCCAAAGCTTAAATTATTTAAATGCGGGAATGGATGCGTAGAATCCACCGCAATAGGCACGATCACAGGCCAAATATAACTAATAAAATATTCATCAGCATTTGCTTTAATATTTGCATCCAAATCTTCATAATTTGTAATATGCAACCCTGCCTTGCTAAGCTCAAATACAGCGTCATTGTAATGCTTGCTAAGCGTTATTTGCTCGGCGTTTATATAATTTCTAATTTCGCGCAGTTGATCAAGCGGGGTCATTTTATCATCGCCACTTACTACAACCCCAGCAGCAAACAAGCTTTTAAGCCCTGCTACTCGTATCATATAAAACTCATCTAAATTTGTGCTATAAATTGCGATAAATTTTAATTTTTCAAGTGGGGGGAGATTTTTATCGCACTGGGCTAAAACACGACTATTAAACCTAAGCCACGAAAGTTCTCTATTTAAGTAAATTTCATCATTTGCCATAGCTTATCCTTAAATTTTAATAAACTCACATTATATCTAAAATATAAAAATGATAATGCTTAAAAAAAGCTGAATTTAAAATTTCAAAAAATAAAATTTATAAAATTTGCCTTGTATTTTGCTTTAAATTTTAAAATTTCATTCATATCTTTTTGCTAAAAATTCCGCCACTTGCGCCTTGCTTACATTTTCATTTTCTACTAAATAATCCCTCAAAGCAAAAAGCGGTTCTTTAATATTTTTAACCAAATCCTCGCTTTCTTTTAAGCAAGTGGTTAAAATTTCATCTATATCTTGCTCTCTTGGCAAGATATTTTGCCCCATCGCATACGCGCTAACGGCGTTTTGGGCTAATTCTCTAGCCATTGCTAAATCCGCGGCGCAATTTGTATAAAACTCATTTTGATAAACTCTCATCGCCGCCATACCAGCTAAATAAACCTTAATCTTTGCCATTAGCGCAGTTTTGCTCTCTAAAAAACTATCACTTTGAATAAATCTATCTTCAAGCAAGCTAATTTTATCAAACTCCACACTAAACCACTCAGCTATCAAAGCCTTTGCGGCTTTATAAAGTGCTTGGATTTGCTTTTCATTAGAACTTAGGGTGTAAATTTTGCGCTTGCCGTGTAAAACCTTTAAAAAAACCGCCTTAAAATCATCATTTGTGATTTGTTTTTGCTTATTTCTTAATGCATTAATAGCTGCTTCATTTACTAGCGTTGCCAAAGCTGCTCCGCTAAATCCGGTTGTATGCCTAGCAATAGCGTTTATATCGGCATTATGGCTTTTTTTATCTAAATAAGTGTGTAAGATCGCAATTCTATCTTGTAAATCTGGCAAAGCTAGATAAATGCGCCTATCAAAACGCCCTGAGCGTAAAAGTGCCTCATCTATCATTTCTATTTTATTTGTAGCCGCGATTACAATCACGCCACTATTATCATTAAAGCCGTCCATTTCGGTTAAAAGCTGATTGAGCGTAGCCTCTCGTTCATCATTGCGTCCGCCGCCTCTTGCCTTGCCAACAGCGTCAATTTCATCTATAAAAATTATGCTAGGGGCATAGGTTTTTGCCTTAGAAAACAGCTCGCGCACTCTTTTTGCGCCCATACCCACATAAATTTGGACAAAACTTGCCCCGCTTTGATAAAAAAATGGCACATTTGCCTCGCCTGCAACTGCTTTTGCCACTAGCGTTTTGCCAACGCCTGGCGGGCCAATCATCAACACTCCACGAGGCAATTTCACGCCAAAATCCTTATATTTTCGTGGATTTTTTAAAAAATCAACTATCTCCATAAGCTCAAATTTTACATCATCAATCCCAGCAACATCATCAAAAGCCACATTAGATATTGTAGGCGTTATCTCAGAGCCAAGCACCATAGCATTTAGCTCAGCGCTTGTTTTTAATTTTTCTTTTTTGCGTCCTTTATAAATTACAAAACCCACAACAAGCCCGCAAATTAACCCCAAAAGCACTAAATCCGTGCCAAAATCGCTTTTAATGCCAATAGGCACGGCTCTTGCAAGCTCTTTTATATCCACACTAGCACTAAGCAAAAAATAATTTTTGCCATCAGCTCTAATTATTATACGCTCATTATCAAGCTCAGCCTTGCTGATTTGTCCTTTTTGTAAGAAAGTTTCGTATTCTTTTAGGCTTATATTTTGGGGCATAGAGCGAATAGCCACGCTTATAAGCATAGCACAAAGGATTAATATTAAAGCTATGATTATGTATTTTTTATTGATATTAGAGCTTTGCCACATTGTTTGAAAATTCGACTTCATATTCACTTATCTCCACCCATTTTTTACTTAAATTTTGATTTGATTTGATTTTAATTTTATTATAGAATTGATCAAAACCGCTGTAATAGCCATCATTATCTAGCTTTTCACATAATACTTGTAATTTTGGCTTTTTGCTTCTAAACTTAAAATTATTTAAATCACTAATATTTTTTAAAATTTTCAACCTTTCTTTTGCGATTTTTCCATTAATTTTAGGGCTATTTTCTAGCATTAGAGCTGATCTTGTGCCTTCGCGCGGGCTAAAAATAAAGCCGTGTAAATGCGTAATAGGCAATTGTTTAAAATTACTCACAGCCTCGTCAAAAACCTCATCGCTCTCGCCAGGATGAGCCACAATATAATCTGTGCCCAAAGCAAAGCCAAGCTCACTTAATTCATAAAATAATTCTTTATCGCGCCAGGCTTTATTTGCGCGGCGCATTAAGCTTAGCATTGTTTGGCTTGTGTGTTGTAAGGCTATGTGTAAATGCCGCTCCAACCAGCTTTCGTTTAAAATTTCTTTAAATTCTTTATCTATTTGGCTAGGTTCAAGTGAGCCAAGGCGCACTCTTTTTAATCCATTTATAGTGCTTATTTTTTTAAGTAATTTTGCTAGGCTTGAATTATTATCTTTGCCGTAACTGCCGATATTTGTGCCTGTTAGCACAAGCTCGCTAAAACCATTTTGGATTAAAATTTGTGCTTGGTTTAAGATTAAGCGTTCATCTAAGCTTCTTGCCTTGCCTCTTACGCTTGGAATTATGCAATATGAGCAAGAAAAATCACAGCCTTCTTGAATTTTAATAAAACCCTTTGAATGTCGCTCAAAGCCTTTTATTATTTCATTTTCTTTATAATCTAACTCTCCAAGTTCAAAAAATTTTTCATTTTTTAAAAAATCATTTATTTTATGCTTATAACTAGCTCCAAATACGCCTGAAATTTTATTGTGATTTAATAATTTTGCCCCTTGTGAGCTTGCCCCACAACCTGTTAAAATCACCTTTTTATTTAATGCATTTAAGCGGTTGATGTAGTTTCTTACATCGCTATCAGCACCATTTGTAACCGTGCAAGAATTAACCACAATAATATCAGCACTATTTTCATCATCTACTAAAATATTAGCTTTTGTGATATAGCTTTTAAGTAGCTCGCTATCATAAATATTAGTTCGACATCCAAAAGTTTTAATAAATATTTTCATAAATAAATCCTAAACAAACTCATCAACGCGCTTATTTTTACCCAAAAATAAATCTTGTTTTGGATAGGTGATTTGAATATCTGGCTCTTTATTTATGGCTTCGATTATCTCAGCACTTATCGTGCTTCTAAGTCCTAGCGTGGCGTATGAGTTTGTTTGATACCACACACTAATATTTATGCCATAAGGCTCAAAAAAGGTAAAAATTCTAGGCTCTACATTTGTATTTTTTATGCTGTATTGTTCTCTTAGTTTATTCATTTTGGTTTTTGCTATATCTGTGTAGCCTTTTGAGTATTGTCTTGCGATATTTTTAATTATATACACAGCCTTTTTATGATTGCTATCAAAGCTTATCATTACATCAATGCCGTCCCACACCGTTTTCATACCGCCGTGAGTGTAGTTTGCGATGGTTTGAGTAAAAATATAATTATTTGGCACAAAAATGATGCGCCCGCTGCGGCGATTTTGCTTGTAAGTAGTAAGCGTAATATCTTCATATAAAGTAATTCTAAGCAAGCTTATATCTATAATATCGCCTACTATATCGCTATTTTCAAAGCGCACCCTAACTCTATCGCCCACATGAAAACTCCCACCAGCAATAATCACGCTCCAACCAAGCAAGCTCATAAACATATCTTTCATCGCTATGGCTAAACCAGCCGATGCAAAACCTAAAATAGTAATTAAATAATCCACATTTTCAATATAAGCAAAAAGCAAAATAAGAATGATTATTACAGAGCCGGTGATATTTATGAATTTATTTATGGTGTAGAATTTTTGGTTATCGCTTAAATAGCGTTTAATAATAATTTTTAGCACCAAGCCTATTAAAAATATAATTAGCACAGCGCCAAAAATACTAATGCTTTGCTTAATTTGCGCTCTTAGGGCTTGATTTATAGCAGTTATGGCATCATCGATGTTTTTTGTGTGAATGTTGTGCGTGGTTATGGCTACATCTTGGGCTATTTCAAAATCATTTATTTGAGTATTTAGGCTATTTTTTAAAGAATATAAGGCTATTTCATCGTTTTCATTTAAAATTTTAAAATTTTCTTTTTCATAAAATTTTTCTAAAAGTTCTTTTTTATCTCTAAGTGCGCTAAGTGCGCTTTTTAGCTCGCTCAAACGCCAAGAATTTTCATCTTTTAAGGCTTTTAGATGTTTTAGATATGAAAATCCGCTTATTAGAGCAAGGGGATTTGTGATTTTTGGTGCTTCTTCGATATTGCCAAAGGCTAATAAATCGCTAAATGGCGAGCTTTCAAACTCTCTAAGGGCTTGGAGCTGGCTTTTTAGGCTTGCGATTTTGCGCTCTAATTCTATTGTGCTAGTTTCTTTTTTGCTTTTTTCTAATTCATCTTGTGCTGATTTTAGCTTGTTTTGTAAGCTTTGATAGGTGCCATAATTTGCATATCTTGCTATCCAAATGTTATTTTTTATACTTCTATCGATTTTGGCTAATTTTTCTTTTAAATTATTAAGGCTTTTTGTGCTTGTGTTTAGGCTTGCGTTTATATCATTATTTAGGCTTTGATTTAAATCGCTAGCACTTAAAAATAAAGCTAAAAATAAAGCTAAGATAATTTTCATTTTAAACCTTGTAACACATCTAAAACCACGCTTTTATCGATATCATCGCGCAGGCAATAAGAGCCGATTTTACCATTTGGCAAGATAAACTTAATTTTATTATTTGCGCTTTTTTTATCTAAATAAAAGGCGTTATAAAAGGCGTTGGCATCTTTTATTTTATAATTTAACGCTAAATTAAAACGCGCTAAGCAAGCTTTTATTTTATTTGCATCATCTAAGCTTAAAAGATTAAGCCTAAGGGCTAATTCATTTGCCATAATTATGCCCATACCAACGGCCTCGCCGTGTAAAAACTCGCCATAACCACTTTGCCTTTCAATCACATGAGCAAAAGTATGCCCATAATTTAACACCGCACGCACTCCATTTTCTTTTTCATCTTGTGCTACCACGCTAGCTTTTAATCTCACGCATTTATTGATTATTTCATCATAAAATCCAGCTAAATCGCCACTTAAATCAAAATTTACAAGATAATCAAAAAAATCCTTATCAAACATCACCGCCATTTTAATCACCTCAGCCATTCCAGCTCTTAGCTCACGGCTTGGCAAGGTCGCCAAAAACGCACTATCACAATACACCGCCCTTGGCTGATAAAAGCTACCAATTAAATTTTTGCCAAAGGCGTTATTTACTCCGGTTTTGCCACCAACGCTAGCATCCACGCAAGCTAGCAAGGTAGTTGGGATATTGATAAAATCAATCCCGCGCTCATAAATACTAGCCGCAAACCCGCCCATATCGCTAATCACACCGCCACCTAGCGCAATTAGCGTGCTTTTGCGATCCAAATGCGAACAAAACATCTGCTCTAAAATTTGCTCTATTGTTTTAAGATTTTTATAAGCTTCACCATCTGGGACACTAATTATGCTAATTTGTGGTGCTTTTATGCGCTCTAAAAGAGTTTTTAAATGCAAACCAGCCACTTTTTGATTGCTCAATATAGCAACTTTTGATCCAAACTCCAAGTTTTTTAAATCGCCAATAAACACACTATATGAATTATCTTTTAAGTTAATTTTAATCTCTTGCATTTTTATCCTTTAAGGGCGCGATTTTAGCAAATTGCGCGATTTTAGCAAATTTTATAAAATAATAAATTTAAAATTTAGCATTTAAACGGCTAATTTTATAAATTTTAAAATTTTATCTTTAAAAATAATATTTTATAAAATTTCAAACACAAATTTTAATTATTTTTAAGCACGCTTTGGCACAAATTTTAATTATTTTTAAGCATAAATTTTAATTATTTTTGGCGCAAATTTTATTTTAAACCCCGCTTACATCATATAATCTTTTGCGCTCACTTGATCCTGCTATATTTAAAATTTTACGATATTTGGTGATGGTTCTACGCACAAGTTCCACGCCAAAACGCTCTTTAATTTTGCCTAAAATAGCCTCATCGCTTAGGGGTTTTTTATGATCTTCGTTTTTGATTAGCTCTTTTATAAACTCGCGCAAAGCAGCATTTGAAATTTCATCTGCGCCCGCTTCTGTGGCAAAAAAACTCTTCAACGCCACAGTGCCGCGCGGCCCAAGCAAATATTTATTAGCAATCGCCCTTGAAATCGTGCTTGGATTGCGCCCTAAATCGCTTGCTATATCTTTTAGACGCATCGGGCGAATCGCACCGCCAAAAAAATATTCATATTGATATTCTATTATCATCAAACCTATTTTATAAAGCGTGGATTTTCTCATTTCAAGCGCATCTATTAGATCTTTTGCTTGGCGTACATAAGTGGCTACAAAGTCCATTTTTTCATCTAAACCTTCGGTATCGATTGTGATTTGTGGATAAAAATCATCGCTGATTTGTATGTTTATTACTCCATCTTGCACGCTTACAAAAAGATCAGGCGCAATGGCATTATCAGCACTCATAAAATCCATCGCTGGCGGATTTTTAAGGCGGCGAATTAAAGCAATCGCACCATCATAACCGCTAGATTTTGTATATTTACTAAGATTTTCAAAATCCAAAATTATCTGCCTTGCAAGAGCGTAAGCATCTAGGTTAAAATTTTCATCATTTGTGGATATTTCATTCTCGCAAAGCTCATCAAGCTGCCACAAAAAGCTTTGTTTATAATCTTTTGCCCCAACGCCAACAGGCTCTAAATAACGAAATTTTAAACGCACATTTTCAATCTCATCTAGGCTAAATGGGCTAAGAATTTTTTCATCATACTCAAAATACCCTTCATCGCTAACGCACTCTATAATGGCATTTGCTATATCTTGCTCCTTACCTTTTTTAAATAAGGGCGCATTTATTTGGGCAAATAAACTCTCATAAAGGCTAGGTTCATAAATCCTAGCATCGCTATAATCTTTATAGCTATTAAAATCTTCTGGCATTTTTTGCTCGCAAGTAGCAAAGGGATTATCATCTAAAAGCTCATTTATGCGCTCTCTAAGCTCAGCACTTGAAATTTGTAAAAGTGGCAGCCACGAACGAAGGGTTTGGTTTAGCCTGCCTTTTTGGTTTTGTTTTTGCGTTAGAGCCATTTTAAACCTTAAAATAATCTAAAATCACTACCTAAATAATGCTCGCGAACTTCTTTATTATTAGTTAAATGCTCGCTAGCACCGCACGCTAATAACGAACCATCTTTAATGACATAAGCGCGCTCACAAATCGATAAGGTTTCACGCACATTATGATCTGTGATTAAAATGCCGATATTTAATGCTTTTAGCTCTTTTATAATGCTCATTATATCAGACACAGCTATGGGATCAACGCCAGCAAAAGGCTCATCAAGCAATAAAAATTTTGGTGTAATAATCAACGAACGAGCAATCTCACAACGCCTGCGCTCGCCACCACTCAAACTCAAACCCTTTCTAGCTCGAATAGGTTCGATATTTAGTAAATTTAGCATTTCATTTACTTTTTGTTGTATTGTTTTTTTATCCTTATAAATAATGCCCGCAGCTAATTTTAGGTTTTCTTCTACGCTTAAATCCTTAAAAACACTGCTTTCTTGGGGCAAATATCCTATGCCAAGCCTTGCGCGTTTATGTAATGGCAAGCGCGTGATATCAGCTCCATTTAATAAAATGCGCCCCTTTGTCGGCGCAATAAGCCCGCAAATCATATAAAAAGTAGTCGTTTTGCCAGCGCCATTTGGCCCTAAAAGCCCCACTACTTCGCCACTACTGATTTGTAATGAAATATCATTTATAATTTTTGTTTTTTTAATAATTTTTTCTAAATTTTGAATTTCTAAACTATGCAATTTTATTCCTTTGGCGTGTTTGCCTTTTTATTTGCGTTTTTTGGTCTTAACTTAGTGCTTTTTAATTTAATTTAGCGTTTTTCTATCTCATAATGGCGCGCATTTTTTTTCAAGCTAATTTTTACCACGCACACGCTTATTTCGTATTTTAAAAGCCTTTGTATGAGCTTTTCATCGCCCCACTCTACCAAATGCAGCCCGTCTTCAAAAAAATTTTCAAACAAACCATTTAGCATAATCTCATCACAATTTGTCCTATACAAATCATAATGATACAAATCGCCATAATCTTGCATTAAAGCAAAAGTTGGCGAGCTAAGATGTTCATTTTTGCCCAAAAACTGCGCTATTTTTTTACAAAGCGTGGTTTTACCGCTAGCTAAATCACCTTGTAAAATTATCACTCCATTTAATGGCAATTCTTTAATCAGCTCATTAAGCTCATTTTCATTTAATATAAATTGTTTTTTCATTTATTTACTTTTAAAATTTATTCAAATTTTAATAACTGGCCAAAATGCTAGCAAGAGCGCGCAAATTTTATACTGCGCCACATTAGCCACAAAATCACTATTTTATAAAAGCCATTAAAATAATTAAAATTTTATTTTGCAAATATTAAAATTTATAAATTTTAACAATCTGCAATTTAAACTAAAACTATAATTCTTTAATATATTCACTAACGGCACTTTTTGCTATGGTTTTAGTAGTTGGGATTGCCAAAACCTGATATTTTGCCTCGCGCACCAAAAACTTTATACTAATAACATCGCCGATTTTTACATCTTTTGATGGTTTTGCTACTATGCCATTTATGCTGACTACGCCACTTTTGCACATATCCTCGCTAATTGCACGGCGCTTTGTGATATTTACTATGTTTAAAAATTTATCTACACGCATAAGGGCATTTTAGCGTAAAAAAAATTTAAAGTAAATAAAATTTGGAATAAATTTTGCTTATATTTTTGCTATTTTTAAAATTTTAAAAGAATTTGGGATTATAAAATAAAAAAAGCCCTGAAAATTCAGGGCTAAACCAAAAAAATTATTTCTTTTTCTTAGTTTTTGTGCCAGCGATTAAATCTTTGAAATTTTTGCCGACTTTAAATTTCACAGCATTTTTAGCTGGAACTTTTATCTCTTTGCCACTTCTTGGCACGCGAGCTGTGCGAGCTGCACGCTCAGTTACACTAAAAGTACCAAAACCAACGAAAGTTACGCTCTCGCCTTTTTTTAGTGTTTCTTCTATGCTTTCAATAATAGCATCAAGAGCTTTTTCGCTGTCTTTTTTGGTTAGATCAGCTTTTGAAGCAACTAAACTGACAAATTCTGCTTTTGTCATAGTAAATCCTTTATATTGGAGTGTGAGACGCATTTTACTGAGTTTTTTAATAAAAAGCAAGAAAAAAGCGCGAATTTTTCGTAAATTTTAATAAATTTTATATATTTTATGGGCTTTTGTGGTTATTTTTTGATATTTTCTAGCACAAAATCAATAATTTTGCTAGCTCCACCGCTTGAAATTTGCCCTTGTAACCCTTTTGAAATTTGCTCTAAGTTCATATTTTTTATAATATCTAGCATAAGTTTTGCATCAATTTCATTTTGCCTTTTAAGCACGCAAAGCCCTAAATCGCTTAGAAATTTTGCGTTGTGGTATTGATGATCGCTAGCTGCGTGAGCATAAGGGATAAACACGCAAGGCAGGGCATTTGCGCTTAATTCCCATAAACTACTAGCCCCTGCTCTACTTACGCAAATATCAGCCTTATTCATCAATCTTGGCATATCCTTGCTAAAAGCAAAAACATCGGCTTGAATGCCTAATTTTTCATAATTTTTGCAAATTTGCCCAAACTCTTTTTCTCCGCTTTGGTGGCTTATTTTAATGCCCATTTCATTTAAAGATGGGGCTAGGTTTAAGGCAAGGGAATTTATAAAGCTAGCCCCTTGCGAACCGCCTAAAAATAAAATTTGCTTTAATTCTTTCCTAATTCTTGCGCCCTCAAAAAATTTTTTATCGATTGGGTAATCGTATTTTGGCTCAAAATATGAGCTAAAAAATCCCTTGGCAAAGGGCTTTAAAAGCGCATTTAAACGCCCTATTATTGCGTTTTGCTCGTGTAAAAATAAAGGCTTAGCAAACAGCACGCCAGCCATACTCGCGCTAGCACTTGAATACCCGCCCACGCTAATTACAGCGCAAATTTCATCTTTTTTAAAAATTGCGTGGCATTGCTTGATTAGCTTTAATATATTTAATAATGATAAAAATTTTTTAAACCCCTTTTTATCAACCACACCAGAACTTGGCAAAAAATAAGTTTTACTAAAAAGCTCTGAGTTTTCAAACCACGCTCTATCTTGCCCTTTTTGCGAACCTATAAAAATACATTTTATGCCACGCGAGTTTAGCTCGGTTGCAAGAGTTTTTGCAATCGCTAAATGCCCGCCCGTTCCACCACCTGTAATACAAATCATAATAACTTGCCTTTAATTAAAATTTACGATAAATTAGCTTTTTTGCTTACCATAAGCACCATACCAATGCCAAAACTAAGCGCAAGTAGCGAACTACCGCCATAGCTTAAAAACGGCACCGCTATGCCTTTAACTGGCGTGATAGAAGTTACCCCATAAGCATTCATTAAAAACGCCACAGACATCACAGTAGCCACACCTAGACAAAATAAATGATACACATTATTTTCACTTCTTGAACTAATTTTTAAAATTCTAAAAATCACCCATATTAGCGCACAAGTTAAAAATAAAATCCCCACAAAGCCTATTTCTTCTGACATACCAGAAAGCACAAAATCCGTATGCACTTCGCTTAAAAACCCAAGCTTAAAAGTCCCTCCGCCAAGCCCCGTGCCAAAAATCCCGCCATGATACATAGCATTTAGCGAGTGCGTGATTTGATAAGGCTCTTGTGCGTTTTCCAGATAAAATAATTTTGCGTATTCAGTAGGCAAAAAAGATAAAATAAAATCTTGATTTGTTACCCACCAGCCCTCCAAACGCCTTATGCGGTGAGGTTGCATGATAATGGCAATGGCTAAAATAGCACTCAAAACCGCGCCAACTAACACAAAAAACCGCTTAGAAGCTCCAGCAAAAGTGCTTAAAATAATCAAAGTAAGAATAAGCAAAAAAATTTGCCCAAAATCTTTTTGTAAAATTAGTATAAAAAATCCAGCAATGCCAAAAAGCGCAAAATATGGTATAAGCAATGTAAATTCTTCTTTAATGCCTCTTTTACTTCTATCTAGTTTGCGATTAAAACTCCAAGACAAAAAAAACACAAAACCAATCTTAAAAAACTCCACAGGCGCTAACGATACAGGCCCAAGCCGTATCCAGCGCCTTGCTCCGCCTGTTAATGGCACAAGAGAACTAGGCAAAATCTCCATTATCGCCATCGCAATAAACGAACCAATAAAAAGCATAAAACCAACAATCTCAAAAGCCGTCAAACCGCCTAAAATCTGCTTACTAGCATCAAAACGAGAAAGTAGCCAAATAATAAAAATACAAGCCATGCCCACGCAAAATTGCCGTATAAAAAAATGATAAACCGGCACATCAAAATAAAGCGTAGTATAAACACTAAGTGAAAGCGAAAACGCAATCCCAACGGATATTAAAAATGAAGTAGTATAAAAAAGCGATTTATCTACGCCCATTATTTGCCTTATGTTTTAAAATTTTAAAAGGGCAAATTTTAGCATTTTTTACTTTGAATAGCTTAAAATTTCATCTGCGCGCGCTTGAAATTTTAAAATTTAAGCAAATTTTATCTTTAAAGAAATTTTAAAATTTCAAGTCAGTTTAAATAGTGCGCAAAAAAAATAAAGCAAATTTTAAAATTTTAGTTATAATCTGCAAATGCAAAAACTTTTTACCCTAACTAGCGACTTTAAACTAAGCCAAGATCAAAAAAACGCAGTAGATGGCATTGTAAAGGCCTTTAATGATGGCGCGCAATACGCCACGCTCTTAGGCGTTACTGGTAGCGGCAAAACTTTTAGTATGGCAAATATCATCGCGCGCTTGAATATCCCAACCCTAATAATGACACACAACAAATCCCTTGCAGCTCAGCTTTATAGCGAGTTTAAGGGCTTTTTTAGCAAGGATTATGTGGAATATTTTATAAGCTATTATGATTATTACCAGCCAGAAGCCTATATCCCGCGCCAAGATCTTTTTATAGAAAAAGACAGCTCAATCAACGATGAATTAGAGCGAATGCGCCTAAGTGCTAGTGCGAATTTATTGAGCTTTGATAATGTAATAGTAATAGCCTCAGTATCAGCAAATTACGGCTTAGGCAATCCTGGGGAGTATCAAGGCATGGTGATGTTTTTAGAATTAAACCAAAAAATTAGCCAAAAAGAACTGCTTTTAAAGCTTGTGGATATGGGCTATAAGCGAAATGATGCGTATTTTGACAGGGGCGATTTTCGCGTAAATGGCGATGTGGTTGATATTTATCCAGCTTATTATAATGATAGCGCAATTCGCATAGAGTTTTTTGGTGATGAAATAGAAGCACTTTATAGCTTTGACGCATTAGAAAATAAAAAAATTCAAAATTTTAATAAATTCACCCTTTATGCCACTTCGCAATTCATCGTAAGCCAAAACCGCCTACAATCTGCCATCTTAGGCATTCAAAACGAGCTTAGCGAGCGTTTAAAATTTTACAAAGAAAATAATCGCCTAGTAGAATACCAGCGCCTAAAACAGCGTGTGGAGTTTGATTTAGAAATGCTTAAAACCACCGGTATGACAAAAGGCATAGAAAACTACGCGCGCTATTTAACAGGGCAGATGGCAGGACAAACGCCTTATACAATGTTTGATTATTATGAAATCAAAAATAAAGAATACTTAGTAATAGTCGATGAAAGCCATGTGAGTTTGCCACAATTTCGCGGTATGTATGCAGGCGATAAAAGCCGTAAAGATGTGCTGGTTGAATACGGCTTTCGCTTGCCTAGCGCGCTTGATAATCGCCCATTAAAATTTGACGAGTTTATCAATAAAAAAGCACATTTTCTTTTTGTTTCAGCTACGCCAAATGCTTATGAATTAGAGCTTAGCAAGGGTTGTGTTTATGAGCAAATCTTGCGCCCTACTGGCTTATTAGACCCAAAAATCGAAGTAATCCCAAGCGATAATCAAGTAGAAATTTTATACGATAGAGCCAAAAAAAGCATACAAAATGGCGATAAAGTGCTAGTAACCACGCTAACTAAAAAAATGGCACAAGAGCTTTGTAAGTATTATTTAGAGCTTGGCATAAAGGTAAAATATATACATTCAGACATCGATGCCATCGAGCGAAATGAGCTAATTCGCGGGCTTCGCACGGGAGTTTTTGATATGTTAATAGGCATAAATTTATTGCGCGAAGGGCTGGATTTGCCAGAGGTGGCACTTGTGGCTGTGATGGATGCTGATAAAGAGGGCTTTTTGCGCTCGGCTACGGCGTTAATTCAAACCATGGGACGAGCAGCCAGAAATGAAAACGGCACGGTTTTGCTTTTTGCAAATAAAATCACAAAATCTATGCAAGAAGCCATAGATATTACAACTCACCGCCGCAAAAGCCAAGATGAATACAACAAAGCCCACGGCATCACCCCGCGCTCAGTAGCCCGGAAAGTAGAACAAAGCCTTCACCAAGAAAATAACCAAGCCGAGTTACTAAATAAAAGCAAAAAACTTGACAAACTCCCAGCAAACGAGCGCGCCAAAATCATCAAAGAATTAAAAGCGCAAATGCTCCAAGCGGCCAAAAATTTGGAATTTGAAAAGGCTATTGCCCTAAGAGATGAAATAGCAAAACTCCGCGAGATTTAATGCAAAATTATTTTCAGCACTTAAATTTTAAATAACCACCAAAATTTCAATCCAAAACGCTAATAAAATTTATAAAATTTACAAATTTTATGCCACAAATAATCTATTTATCCTTAAAAATCAATATTTTTATAAAAAAATCAAGCAAAAAATATTAAAATTTGGCGTTTTTATGATACAATTAGGAATTTTACGGAATAATTTTTGCTGACTTTGGAGATATCAAATGGGCGTAGAGCGTGATTTTAAGGTGCTTTGCGGTGAAAATTCTATCGTAATTAGCACTAGTGATGATGAGCTTTTTATGAGTCTTGCTAGCAAAATGCGTAGTTGCTTTGAGCGATCAATTGGTTCAAAACAAAAAATAATCGCATTTTATAATGTAAATGAATTAGTCCAAAGAAGATATTTTTTAAAACTAATCTCTAAAATTTTTGAGCGTATAAATTCTACTAGTTTAGATTTTACAAACAGCCAAAATGCCGATATTAAGCTGGTATTTAAAAAGGCAAACTCAATTAAAATTTTAATAAATCTGCCTATGTATTTTGATAAAAATTCTGTAATCTTTGATGTAAAATTTGCCGATAATTTACTCAAAAAATACCTAGTAAAAATGATCGGTGCTAAGCACGATGGGCTTTCTCATATCCTTCGTTTTATCATCGGCGATGCTAGCGAATTAGAGCGCCTAAGCGATATAATCAGCTTTAAAGAGCATTTAAACTACACACTTAATTTTATTTACGATCAAAAAGCTTATGGTGAGTTTTGTAAGATCATCGGCACTATCGATAGTTGCGCGTATAAGCGCCGTTTTACTATGCTTGCTAGCTTGCTTGAAGAGCATTTTATTATGCTTGGTTGTAATTTAGATGATGGTTTTGAAACCGTGCGCGCAAATTATTTGCATTTAAGCAAACTCTACCATCCAGATAGCGCCAATAAACTAAACGCCGATAACGCCAAGCTAAGAGAGAAATTTCAAGAAATAAATTTTGCCTACGAGGCCTTAAAGCCGTATTTTGCCGAACAAGATAAAATTTTTAAAGGCATAGCGTGAATTTAGGTGTAAATATCGATCATATTTGCGTTTTGCGCGCAGCTAGGGCGGTAAATGACCCTGATATCATCGCTGGTATGTATGAAGCAATTAGTGGCGGCGCTGATCAAATCACCGTGCATTTGCGCGAAGATCGCCGCCACATCGATGAAAACGATGCCCTAAACATCATAAAACTTTGTAAAGTGCCTGTAAATATTGAATGCAGCATTGAACCTAGCATAATTGATATAATTTGTAATTTACGCCCACAGCGCGCTACAATCGTGCCTGAGCGCAGAGCCGAGCTGACCACAGAGGGCGGATTAAACCTAAAAGCAAAAGGGCTAAAAGAGGCCATAAAAAAACTAAAAGAAAACGAAATTGAAATTTCACTTTTTATAGATCCGCTAAAAGACGCAATAGACGCCACAAAAGAGCTTGATTGCGATATAGTAGAGCTCCACACAGGCGCATACGCAAATGCTTTTTTAATGCTAAATAGCAATTTATCCCACACCAAATATTCTATCCCAAGCCTTGCTTGCCTTGATAAAAGTGCGCTTAAAGCCAAGCTTTTAAACGAGCTAGCAAACATACAAAACACCGCAATTTACGCAAATAAACACAACATCAAAGTAGCCGCTGGACACGGACTAAACTACCAAAATGTATGCCTAGTAGCGCAAATTCCGCAAATTTTTGAGCTAAATATCGGCCAAAGCATCATCGCGCGCTCTGTTTTTACTGGCTTAAACCTAGCCGTAAAAGAGATGAAAGCACTTTTGCGCGCGCATATTTAAAAATTTATAAAACTTCATAAACTTAAATTTTATAAAATTTTACAAACTTCTTAAACTTAAAATTTACATCAAAGCGCGCCAGCACAAATTTTACAAGCCTTTAAAAAATCAAATCTTTATAAACAATATCTTTTTAAAATTTCATCATACGCATCTATTCTGCGATCGCGTAAAAACGGCCACCATCTTCGCACATTCTCGCAGCGCGCCATATCGATTTCTACTACCTTGGCTAGCTCGCTACTTTCATCGCTCATAAAAAGCTCTTCACCTTGTGCGCCATAAACAAAGCTATTGCCCCAAAACAAAATGCCATCATCTTCATCTTTTGCGTATGGTGCGCTCTCAAAACCGATGCGGTTTATTGTGATAACAGGCAGTGAGTTTGCCACGGCATGCCCGCGCTGAACGGCTTTCCACGCGTTTAATTGCCTGATTTTTTCATCATCGCTATCATTTTTAAACCAGCCTATTGCTGTTGGATATATCAGCATTTGCGCGCCTTTTAGCGCCATAATCCTAGCCGCTTCTGGATACCATTGATCCCAGCACACCAGCACGCCAAGACGCCCAGCGCTAGTATTTATCGGCTCAAAACCCAAATCACCTGGCGTAAAATAAAATTTTTCATAAAAATTTGGATCGTCTGGGATATGCATTTTGCGGTATTTGCCAGCGATTGCGCCATTTTTTTCAAATACCACGGCACTATTGTGATAAAGCCCTGGCGCCCTTTGCTCAAATAGCGAAGTAACAAGCACTACGCCATATTTACAAGCCACTTCACCCCAAAACTTACAATCGCTCTCAAAATCTTTTGCAAGCTCAAAATTATCCACATTTTCATCTTGGCAAAAATATGGGCCTTGGTGTAATTCTTGTAAGCACACAAGTTGTGCGCCATCTAGTGCTGCTTTTTGTATTAAAGATAGCGTTTTTTTGATGGTTTCATCCTTGCTACCGCAATATTTATGGGCTATTAAAGCTACTTTCATTTTTATCCTTTTTGTGATTTTAAAGCCAAATTTTCAGCATAAAGTTCATCGGCACTATCATCATCTGTATCAAAATGTATTTCAAATATCCATTTTTGCTCGCCAAAAGTGCTTTTAATCTCATTTTCTATTTGTTTTGAAACCTCGTGCGCATTTAAAAGCAAAATATCAGGCACAAATTCTAAATGAACGCTTAAAATATTGATATTACCGCTCTTTCGTGTGCGGAATGAGTGAAAATTTATTATCTCTTTTTTTTGTTTGATAATATCTAAAATTTGCTGAATTTCAGTTTGATTTAAGGCTTCATCAAGCAAATCATAAATGCTAGTTTTAGCCAAAGTGCCAGCCTTAAAAATAATATATGCGCTAAGTGCCAGCCCAAATAACGCATCTATTATCACAAAACCACTTATCCACACCAATAAAAGCGCAAGCAAAGTAGCAGCATTTGTAATGAGATCTGCTTCGTAATTTAGGGCATCGGCGCGAATTATTAGGCTTTGGTATTTTATGGCCGCACGGCGCAAATAAAGCACCAAACAAGCTGTAATTATGATAGAAATTATCATCACCAGCATACCAACGCCTAAATTTAGCTCTCTTGGCCTTATGAAATTTTCAATACTTGAATACGCCACAAATAGCCCAGCAGCAATTATTAGCAGGCTTTGAGTGAGCGCGCTTAATGCTTCTAATTTGCCAAAACCAAAATTAAACCTCGCATTTGGTGTGCTGCGAGATTTTTTAAGGGCAAAATAATTTATAATGCTAATTAGCGTATCGCTTAGGCTATCAGCTGCTGAGCTTAGCACAGCCACCGAACCACTAGCCAAACCAAAAACCAATTTAATCAAAGCCAGCGTGCTAGATGCGATGCCAGCTATTAATGGCGGAGTGATTTTATCTTTCATTTTTAATGCTTTATTTAAAATTTTAAGGGCGCATTTTAGCAGATTTTTTATCATTTATGAATGTTTTTGATAATAAAATTTGTATTGAGAGCGCTTAAATTATAATTTAATTTAATATTTTTAAATTTTAATTAAGCTAAAATTTAAAGCTTGCTTGGGTAAATACACTTAAATTTTAAAATTTTAAATACCGCATAACAACTTAAACCAAGCTCTTATAAGATTGTTCAGCCAAAAAGGCACTATTTTTTACTTCATTTAGTGTGATATTTTTATGCATTTTATCTCCTTGTTTTAAAATTTTATTTGCTTATATTTATAAAATATCTTAATCTTTTTGTGCGAGTGATACCAGTTAAAAACCTAGTTAGCGTGCTTGTACTATAAGCTATACCATATATTCTAGCTACAAGCTTTTCTTCTCCATCTATTCGCACCTTTATATCTTTAATCGGATATTTAAAACTAAAAAACGGACAGGCAATATTTTTATCTTCGCAGTCTAATAGCGTTTTATTTGGCGTTCTCCATAAAGTTACATTTTCATCAATATTCTCTATAAACACTTCTTTCATTACCTTAGTTTTAAGCGCCTTGCTAGCAATATCAAACACAATTTTTTGCGGCACTTCAACCTGCCATAAGCTCATAAATGTGCCTAACAAGCCGATACTAAAAAGTGATATCGCTCTGCGTTTTAAGTTATTTTGGGCTAGGGGGTTTGTGTGTATGATGTGATAGTATTTTTCATATGATTCTTGGCTCCGCCAAAAATAGCGCAAAAATACAGGCAAAGATATAAATCCGCAAGCAAATAAAAATGAAAAAAATCTACTTTCTTTATCAAAAAATAAAAAGGCAATGCCACCACAAAGCATTGCTAAAATAAGCACGCTAATCAATACTTTGCTAAATTTTGTAAGTGGTAAAAACCAGCACCCACAAATAGCCAACGCCCAAAAAAGCGGGAAAAACACCATAAAAATCATAAAAAACATAGGCAAAAATATGACAAGAATCATTTTTGTCCTTTAAAAAATTTTGTATTTTTTAATTATAAAATTCTAATGATATTTTAAATAATTCTTATAAAAAAATCAATAGTTTTATACTAAATTTATTTTTTTATAAAAATATAATTACAATTTAAAATAAATAAAAATTTTATAAAATGCTTAAAATTTACAGGTAAGGCAAAACCGCAAATAAATTTATTCTATGTTTTAAAATAATATTTTTTAAATTGACTAGTAATGTTTTAAAAGTAAAATTTTATTTACTATCTTAAAGGTGTGTAGTTAGCTAATTATACACCTTGTTTTAAAATAGATTGACTTAAATAATTTTATTTGGCTCAATTCACCAAGAATTACAAAAGCTAAATTTAGAGAAATTTTAAGGTCTTTTAACTTCGTAGCTTTACAAGTTATTTAGATATTGAAGCTATATTTATATCAAATGTTACTAAATTAATAAAACAAAATCCATTTAAACCAAGCATATTTATCCTTATAGTGCGTTTTACACACCAAAATGATAATCGTGCTTTCTTTAAAATAATACACAAGGCGGTGTTTGTCATTTATATGCCGTAAATACACACCGCTAATTATAAACACACATAAATCTAATACTTTATAAATAACAATACGCAAAGCAGATCTTACATAATAAACCATCTCATTTAGAAATTACATTAAATAAGATTAGATTATATCAGCGTTTTTTGATGCTAAGGTAGATAATAATTTTATTTGTT
>SPMW01000018.1 GCA_009827235.1 Candidatus Campylobacter infans
AAATTTTTCTTTAAGCGCGCATAGTCCAAAAACGGCAAGCTAATATTTAGCGCGCCACTTAATAAATTAAAGCCAAAAGCATCATTAAAATTTTTATCGCTATCATTTAAACCGCCATTTAGCGTGATTTTTGGCAAGAAATTTTTTTGAGCGATTTTATAATCATACAATCCAGCATTTAAGCTAGCAAGTTTTGCATTTACATCAGGGCGAGTTAAAATGCGCTCTATCCACGCAATTTTTAGCTCTTGTGGCTTTGAAAAGCTGAAATTTTCATCGCCAACTACTTCAATGCCAAAATCCAAACTAGGGCGCGTGATATCGCTAATGTAGCCTTGTGGGATTAGCTCTGTGCGGGTTAGATTAGCCAAGGCTTCATAGGCGTTTTCAAGCTCTTTATTTGTGGATTTAAGGGAGTTTTGAGCAGATAATAAATTAGCATTGCTTTGGGCTAATTCAAGCAATTCGGCTCTACCTAAATTAAATTTTTGACGAACGATTTTATCAAGGGCTTGCATGTTTGTTAGATTTTTTATTAAATTTTGTTTTCTTTCGTTTAGATATAAGATATTAAAATACTCGCTAATTACGCTATTTATTATGCTTATTTGAATATCTTGTAGATTTAATAAACTTTTTTTAGCATTAAAATTTGCGCTTTCATAAGCATTATAAACTCTGCCCCAAAGATCAAGCTCCCACGATAAACCAAAGCCTGAGCTAAATGAGCGTTTGCTTTTATCGTGGTAGCTGATATCGCGCGAAGAACTAGCACTAAGGCTAGCACTTGGGGTTGGAAATAAATCTGCTTTATTCAGTCCTGCTTGGCGCAAGGCTATGTTTAGATTTAGCACTGCGGTGTTTAGGTTTTCGTTATTTTTTAGAGTTTTTTGTATTAGCTCATCAAGCTCTGCTATATTAAAGCTGTATTGCCAAGTGGCGTTATAATCGCTTTTTACTTCTTTTGGCTCGTAGTTTAGGGTCTTGCTAGCACAACCGCTAAAAATAAACAAAATAAAAAAACTAAGCCAAATTTTTAAATAATTAAAATTTCTTTTCATTTTTACTCCCTTAAAAGTGCGTCTATTGGGTTTAATTTTGCTGCGCGCTTAGCTGGCATATAACCAAAAACTATGCCCACCAAACTTGAAATTCCAAAAGCTATAATAATAGAAACTAGCGAAAAACTCATTTTTATATCGTTTGAGATTAAATTAAACAAACCACCAATACCAAAGGCTAAAAGCACGCCTATAATGCCACCAAGAGCGCATAATAAAATCGCTTCTATTAAAAATTGAAGCATTATATCAGCGCCTTTTGCGCCTATTGCCATACGAACGCCTATTTCTTTTGTGCGCTCTATTACGCTAACTAGCATTATATTCATCACGCCTATACCGCCAACAACCAATGAAATCAGCGCAATGCCTGAGATTAATAAACTCATTGTGTCTGTGGTGGCTTTTATGGTTTTTAATATGGTGTCTGAGTTTATCATATAAAAATCCGTCCCGCCACGCCTAATTTTTAAAATTTCGCTTATTGCATGTTCTGCTAGCTGGCTATTTACGCCTGGTGCTATGCTTACTACAATAGAGCGGATTTTATGGCTACCGGTTACTTTATTAGCCAAGGTAGTATAAGGCATATAAATACTCAAACTTCCATCAGAAAACGCGCCCTCATCGCGCTTGCCAACGCCTATAACCATAAAAGGTCTTTTATTAAAAATCATTATTTTACCAAGTGGATCGCTATCTTTAAAAAATGTTTTTTGCGTATTTTCGTCTATTATGATTACAGAAGCTGAGTTTTGTATATCATCTTTGGTAAAATTTCGCCCGCTTTTTAGCTCTACACTTGAAATTTTAAGTATCATCTCAGTGCCTGCGTGCACGCTAGCACCTGAACTTGTATTTGCATAAATTAGCGTGCCACTTGATCTAGTTCTTGGCATAGCATTATCTACAAATTCTAAGCTTTCAAGTATATTTACATCTTCTATATTAAAATTTTTACGCTTAGCCGAGCCTCTATCGCCAAAACCGCGACCAGGAAAAATCGTAATGGTGCTAACGCCCATTTTATTGATGCCTTCTAGGATATTTTCTTGACTGCCACGAGCTAAGGCCACTACGCAAATTACCGAGCTAATGCCTATAATAATGCCAAGCATTGTTAAAAATGAGCGGAGTTTATGCGCTTTTATCGCGCTTATGCTCATATTAAAACTTTCAAAAAATCTATCTTTTAGGCGTGAGAGATCGCTGGCGTGCTCGCTTTTTAGCTTATTTAATTTATTTAAGTTTTGCTCTGTTTTGTTATCGCTTATTATGCGTCCATCGCTAATTTCAATCACGCGCGAAGCCCAGCTAGCGATTTGTTTGTCGTGCGTTACCATTATTATGGTGTGGCCAGCTTGATTTAGCTCTTTGATTATTTGCATTACCGTTTGCCCACTAGCACTATCAAGCGCGCCAGTTGGTTCATCACAAAGTAAAATTTCACCGCCATTCATCAATGCTCGCGCGATACTTACGCGTTGTTGTTGTCCGCCGCTAAGATGATTTGGCATAAAATCTGTTTTATCTCCAAGTCCAAGCTTACTTAAAAGCTCTTTTGCTCTTTGTGTGCGCTCAAATTTTTTTGTGCCTGCATAAATGCCAGGTAAGGCTACATTTTCTGTGGCATTACTAGCTGGGATTAGATTATAACGCTGAAAAATAAAGCCAAATTTTTTAAGCCTTAGCTCGCTTAATTCGTCTTTGCTAAAATGGCTAATATCCTTGCCATCAAGTGTGTATGTGCCACTACTTGGCGTATCTAGGCAACCTAAAATATTCATTAAAGTGCTTTTGCCAGAACCACTTTGGCCAATAATTGCCACGAACTCGCCTTGTTTTATTTCTAAGTTTATATTTTTAAGCACCAAGGCGCGCTCATCGCCGTTTTGAAAAACCTTACAAATATTTTTTAACTCTATCATTGCTTTTCTTTAATTTAAAATTTAGCTTATCTTATTCTAATTTGCTTATCATCGATCATTTTTTGAAGCTGGGCATTACTCATACTTGATGTAACGATTATTTGGCCTTCATTTAATCCTTCGATGATTTGCGTGTTTGTGCCTGTGTTGATGCCAGTTTTTATGTATTTTTTTTCTACATTTTGCTCATTTTTTATTAGCACAAAATTTCCATTTTCATCGCTTTTTATCGCTGTTGTCGGCAAATATAAGGCGTTTTTTATATCGCTAATTGTGATTTTATTTTGCGTAGTCATACCAATTCTTAAAAATCTTTGCTTATTATCTACTAGCATTTTTGCGTAGTAATACACGGCCACATTGCTATTTGAGCTACTTTTGGAGTAGGTGCCATCACTTAGGGTAGTAAGTCCTGGATCAAGCGAGCTAATCTTGCCATTAAATTTTTTATTTGCGTTTGAAAGCACGCTATATTCTACATCTGCGCCTAGCTTGATATTATTTATATCAGCTTCGCTAATTTCCATTTTAATCTCCATTGAATCCAAATCCGCAACTTGAACGATTGTAGGCGCACTTTGAGAAGCGTTTAAGGTTTGACCGATTTCAACCGGCACCGAAACCACCGTGCCATCAAGCGGTGCTACAATATCTGTATAGCTTAAATCTTGCTTGGCGGTGCGAATTGATAGCTCAGATTGTGCTATTTTGGCCTCTAATTCTTTAACCTTGGCATCGTTTTGGAATTTAGTGTTTTTTGCGTTTTCTAGGCTTTCTTTTGAGCTTGCACCTTTTTGGTGTAGGGCGTTTTCGCGCTCGTATTGTGTGATGGAGATGTTATAGGCGATTTTGGCTGAGTTTAATTGAGCTTTTAGGCTGCTTAGCTCAGATTCTTTTTGTAAGAGATTGTTTTGCTGGATTTCATTGTCTATTTTAGCGATTTTATCGCCTTTTTTTACATTATCGCCAACCTTTACATATAATTCTTTAATCTCCCCGCTAGCTCTTGTGCCAACTTCAACTAAATTAGCCGCAAATACAGTTCCTACCGCATCAACGCTCCATTTTAGCTCGCCTTTTTGCACCTTTGTTGTAAGATAGCTGTTTGTTTGCTCATTTGGGGTAAAAATCCACCAGCCAAGCACCACTACAATAACCACACCAAGTGTGATGATGATTTTTTTGCTTTTTTTCATTATTCACCTACTTTTAAAAATTTAAATCGCAATTTTATAGGTAAATAGTGAATAAAATGTTAAGAATTTAGTTACTTTAAAAGATTTATAATTCGCACTCAAATTTTTTAAAGGTGTAAAGATGAATTTTGTTCCACTTTTTAGTATTTTTGTGCTTTTAGCTAGCGGTTATTTGGCAAAAAGAACTAAGGTTATCCCACAAGCTCAGTTAATCATTCTTATAGATTTTGTCTTAAATTTTGCTATGCCAGCACTAATATTTGATAAGGTTTATCATGTAGAACTTGATGCTAAAATTTTAAGCATAACAGCGTGTGGATTATTAGCGCAATTTAGTGCGGCTTTTTTTGCTTTTATGCTAGGCAAGGCTTTAAAATTTAGCAAGGCGACAATAGCTAGTATGACGCTACTTGCGATGTTTGGCAATACTTTATTTGTTGGTTTGCCAGTAGTTAGTGGTTTGCTAGGCGAAGAATTACAAAATCAAGTAATTTTATTTGATCAAATTGTTACTTGCGTGCCTGTGGCGATTTTTGGCCCGCTTGTGCTTAGTTATGCTGCGCCTTCGCATGTTTCTTTGGTAAAAAATGCGATGAAGATTATGAAATTCCCGCCATTTATCGCGCTTATTTTGGCTTTGATTGCTAAGTGCTTTACTTTGCCTGAGTTTATTTTTGAGCCGATGCGCTTATTTGCTGCTAGTGTCGTGCCAGTAGCGCTTTTTGCTGTGGGGCTTGGGCTTGGGTTTGGTGGTGTGCGCTCGGCGTATAAAAGCACGATTATTGTGATAGCTTTGCGTATGTTTGTAGCACCTGCGCTTTTTGCTTTGTTTGCTTTTATGCTTGGTTTGGGCGGTGATAAGATTTATATGGTAGGACTTTTAGAATCGGCTATGCCACCTATGGTTTTAGCAAGTGCGATGATATTAAAAGCAGGGCTTGATAGCAATCTAGCTATTTCGGCTGTGGCTCTTGGGGTTTGTGCTACTTTTATAAATGTGCCGTTAATTTTTTGGATTTTTGGGTAAATTTTAAAATTTGGCTTAAATTTTAATATTTTATTAGCGCAAATTTTAAAATTTAGCCTAATTATTCTCTTATTTGCCCTTGGCCATAAATTATATATTTATAGCTACAAAGCCCCTCTAAACCCACAGGACCACGCGCGTGGAGGCGATTTGTGCTGATGCCAATCTCCCCACCAAAGCCAAACTCGCCCCCATCGCTAAATCTAGTGCTAGCATTTGCATAAACGCAAGCAGCATCAACTGCGCATAAAAATCGCTGGCAAGCACTATAATCCTCGCTAATAATGGCCTCTGAATGCCCTGAGCCAAAACGCTCAATATGCTCTAAGGCTTCATCTAGGCTTGTTACAATTTTTATATTTAATTTTAGTTCGTTGTATTCTGTGCTAAATGCCTTATCATCAGCTTTTTTAGCGTTTGTGAAGGCGGGAATTTTAGCTGTTTTATCACAAACAAAAAACTCAAAATCTTTTTTGCTTTTTAAAATTTCACAATGTAAGCGTGATAAAAACAAATCAGCCACGCTAGAATGAATCAATAAAGTTTCAACCGCATTACAAGCTGCTGGATGAGAAAGCTTGGCATTTAGCACGATTTTTAGGGCTTTATCAAGGTCGGCTTTTTCATCTACAAAAATATGGCAAAGCCCTTTATCGTGCTTTAAAACCGGGATTTTTGAATGCTCGCTTACGGATTTGATTAGCTCATATCCGCCACGAGGAACTACTAAATCAAATAAATCATCGCGCGCTAAAAGCTTTGTGATTTCATCTCTATTTATATCTAAATAAAGCACGCTTGAAGCGATATTTTGCTCTTTAAATGCTGTGTTGATTGCGTTTATTATGGCTAGGTTTGTATTGCGCGCTTCTTTGCCACCTTTTAGGGCGCAAGCATTAGCACTTTTAATGCAAAGGCTAGCAATTTGGACGCTTACATCAGGGCGGGATTCATAAATGGCTAAAATCACGCCAATAGGCACGCTAATGCGCGCTATATCAATGCCACTTGGGGCTTTGTAGCCTTTTTGTATTACATTTATAATTTCTGGTAAATTTGCGATTTTTCTTGTGTTTGATGCTAGATTTTCAAGCGAAGCGGGTGTTAGTTTTAGTCTTTGGCGCATAGCAAAATTAAGATTTTTATTTGTTTGTAAATCTAGTTCGTTGGCATTTAAAATTTCGTCTTTTTGTGAGATTAGAGCATTGGCGATAGCATAAAGTAGGGCGGTTTTTTCATTTTCATTTAATAAGGCTAGGGTTTTGCTGGCTTTTCTTAAACTTCGCAAAATTTTTTCTTGTGAGTTCATTTTTTTATCTTTTGTTTAAAAATTTTTAGGCAAAATTGTAGCGCAAAAATCAAAATTTAGGAGAAAAATATGCAAAATTACGATATTGTCGTAATCGGCGGGGGTCCTTGTGGTATAGCTACTGTGGTAGAGGCTAAAAAAGGCGGGCTTTTGCGCATTTTACTGCTTGAAAAAGGCGATAATCACAGCCAAACAATACGCAAATTTTATAAAGATGGCAAGCGCGTAGATAAAGAATATAAAGGCCTTGATAGTGATACCAAGGGCAATATAGAATTTTTTGATGGCACAAAAGAAAGCACCTTAAATTATTTTGATAAATTGCTTGATGAGGGCGAGTTTGAAGCACTTTTTAATGTAGAGGTTGAAAGCGTAAAAAAAGAGGGCGAAATTTTTAATATCATAACATCAAAAGGCGATTTTAAGGCAAAAAATGTAGTAGTGGCCATAGGCAAAATGGGCAAGCCAAATAAGCCTGATTATAAAATCCCGCCAAGCCTTATGCAAGTAGTAAATTTTAATTTAAATAATTGCAACAACGGCGAAAAAATCTTAGTTGTAGGCGGTGGTAATTCAGCTGGCGAATATGCCCTAGAATTAGCAAAATACAATGATGTAACGCTTTGTTACCGCAAGCCAAGCTTTACAAGATTAAATGAAATAAATCTAAACGCTCTAAATAAAAGTTTAAAAGATGAAAAATTAAAAGTGCGCCTAAATACCGATATAACCGAGCTTAGCAATGATGGCGGCAAGGTATGTGTGCATTTTAATGATGCTAGTACTGAGGTTTTTGATAGATTAATTTATGCCATTGGTGGTTCTACTCCGGTGGATTTTTTACAAAAATGCTCGATTGATTTAAAAGATGAAGAGCCAGTGCTTGATGAGCATTTACAAACCAGCGTTAAGGGCTTATTTGTAGGCGGTGATATAGCAAGCAAAAAAGGCGGAAGCATTGTAGTAGCGTTAAATAACGCGCATTCTATTGTAGATTATATTATTAAAAATAGCTAAGAGATTAAAATTTCAAATTAAAATTTGGATTTTAAAATGGCGCAAATGATTTTATATCAAAGCAAAACAGGTTATCGTTATAATAGCGATAGCTTGTTTTTATATGATTTTGCCTTGCGATTTACAAATTTTAAAGGCGGTGCTTTGCTTGATGTGGGCTGTGGATGCGGGATTTTGGGGCTTTTGCTAGCTAGGGATTTTAGCGGTTTATCTTTTAGTCTTACTAGCATTGATATTTCGCCCTTAAATACCACAATCACCGCTAAAAACGCCAAGTTAAACGCCATAAAAGCGCAAATAATTTGTGCTGATTTTATTCCTTGGGCCAGTGAGTTTTGCGGGCAAAAATTTTCTTTAATTATCTCTAATCCGCCATTTTATAATTTTGGTTTTGAGAGCGCAAATTCTCATCGAAATTTGGCTCGCGAAAATAAAAATATGAATCTTAATGATTTTATAAAATCGTGTTCGCGCTTGTTGCTGCCAAAGGGCAAGCTCGTGTTTTGCTATGATGTGCGCTTTTTGGATATGATTATATCAGCTCTTAATGCTAATAAATTAAAACTAAATAAAATGCGCCTAATTTACCCAAAAGAGCAAAAATCCGCAAAAACTGCGCTTTTTTTATGCGCTAAAAGCTCACGCTCACCTTGCGAGATCATCGCGCCTTTATATGCGAATTTAAACGAAATTTTAAGCGATGAAGCAAAAGAAATTTATAAAAAAGCAAGCTTAAAAAGCATTGATTTTGATTAAAATTTTGTGCTAGCAAATTTTAATACATTAAAATTTCGCTGATTTAAATATATTTTGCTACAATTTGCGGATTTTTTAAAGGATTAAAGATGAACGAACTTGGCGTATTTGTGCTGATTTTATTTGTGCTTATTATAATTTTGGTAAAAATGGGCATAAAAATCGTATCCCAAGCTGATATTTATATAATAGAAAGGCTAGGGCGATTTTACCGTGTGCTTGATGGCGGCTTTCATATCATAGTGCCGTTTTTTGATGTGGTTAGAGCAAAAATGAGCGTAAAAGAAGAATTAGTAAATATCACCAAGCAGTTAGTAATCACAAAAGATAATGTAAATATCGCCGTTGATGGGATAGTGTTTTTAAAAGTGATTGATGGGCGTATGGCTTTATATAATGTAGAAAATTATCGTTTGGCAATTTCAAATTTAGCTATGACTACGATTAGAAGTGCCATAGGCGAAATGAGCCTAGATTCTACTCTTTCAAGCCGCGATCAGCTCAACTCAAAACTCCAAATAGCCCTTGGCGATGCAGCAAATAACTGGGGCGTAAAAATAATGCGCGTAGAAATTTCAGAAATTTCAGTGCCTGCTGGCATAGAAGAAGCGATGAATTTACAAATGAAAGCCGAAAGAGAAAAACGCGCCATAGAATTAAAAGCTGAGGCTGAAAAAGCAGCCCTTATTCGCAATGCTGAGGCCTTAAAGCAAGAAAAAGTGCTAGAAGCTGAGGCCATCGAGCGTATGGCAGATGCTAAAAAATACGAGCAAATCGCACTAGCACAAGGCCAGCAAGAAGCTATGGAGCGCATAAATCTAGCTATGACTAGCTCTAAATTAGCAGCGGAGTTTTTACTAGCAAATGAACGCGTAAAGGCCTTTAACGAGCTAGCAAAAAATGGCTCAAATGATAAAATTTTAATCCCTTATGAAACTAGCGAGCTTATAGGCGCTCTTAGCGTGTTTAAAGAATTTCTAAGCTCAAAAAAGCCGCAAATATGAGCGCTTGGATAATTTTAGGCGGGATTTCGCTTTTATTTTTTATAGCTGAGCTTGCTTTTTTGGATTTTTCTTGCCTTGTTTTTGGTATTGCCTTTGCTTGCGTGGCGGTTTTAAGTGCTTTTATTGATGCGCAGTGGTGGGTTTGGGCGATTTTAGCTTGCCTACTTTCTTTGGTGTTTTTTGTGAGCATTAGAGCGCCGATTAGACGATTTTTTCTGGTTAAAAAAACAGATGATAATTTTTTAGATGAAAAGGGCTTTGGCATAATAAAAAATGGCTTAGTTTATTTTAAAGGCACATATTGGAGAAGTGCTGAAATTTCAAAGTTTAAAGAAGGTCAAGAAGTAGAAGTTTTAGGCGTTAAAAATGGAGAAATTGTTATTAAAAATAAATAAATTTTAAAATTTAAAGGATAAAAAATGCAAATACTACACTCAAACGATGAAAATTTTAAAGAAAAATTAGATCAGCTAATCAATCGCTCTAATGTAGATATGGCAGGCGTAATGCCCGTGGTTAATGAAATAATAAAATCTATTCGTGCGCGCGGGGACGCGGCATTAAAAGAGCAAATCGCACAATTTGATGGCTGGGAGGTAAATGATAATTTAGCAATTAGCCAAGATGAAATGAAAACAGCTTATGAAAATATAAATAATGAGCTAAAAGATGCGCTAAATTTGGCATATACACGCATTAAAAATTACCACGAAAAACAGCTTGAAAAAACTTGGCTAAGTTTTGAAAATAATGGCGTGGTTTTAGGGCAAAAAATCACCCCGGTTGATCGCGCGGGATTATATATCCCAGGTGGCAAGGCGGCTTATCCTAGTTCGCTTTTGATGAATGCGGTGCCGGCTTTGGTTGCTGGTGTGGAGCAAATAGTAGTATGCACGCCAGCAATTGGTGGAAAGGTAAATGAGCTTTTATTAGCCACAATGCATCTTTTAGGCATTAAACAAGCCTATAAAATAGGTGGCGCGAGCGCGGTAGCAACTATGGCTTATGGCACGCAAAGCATTAAAAAAGTAGATGTTATTACAGGCCCTGGTAATATTTATGTGGCAACGGCCAAAAAGCTTGTTTTTGGCGATGTTAATATAGATATGATAGCAGGTCCATCTGAAATAGGCATAATAGCCGATGAAAGCGCAAACGCTAAACATATAGCCGTGGATTTATTAAGCCAAGCAGAGCATGATGAGCTAGCAAGCAGCTTTTTACTAACTACAAGCAAGGAATTTGCTGTGGCTGTAAGCGATGAAATAGATGCGATTTTGCCATCATTAAAGCGCGAAAAAATCGCCCGCGCTAGCATAGAAAATAAATCAGCCATAATAATAGCTAATGATATTGATGAATGTGTAGAGATTATGAATGCGCTAAGCGTGGAGCATTTAGAGCTAGCGTGTGATAATCCTTATGAATATTTAGGCAAGATTAAGCACGCTGGCGCGATATTTTTAGGACATTATACGCCTGAGGCTATGGGGGATTATTTAGCAGGGCCAAATCACACCTTGCCTACTGGCGCGTCTGCTAGGTTTTTCTCGCCACTTGGGGTTATGAATTTTATTAAAAGAACTAGCATAATTTCTATGAATAAGCAGGCCATAAACGAGCTAGGCGATGCGTGTATGGCACTAGCTAGAGCTGAGGGCTTAGGCGCGCATGAGCTTTCGGTTAAACTGCGTAAAAGTATGGATTAAAGGCGATTTGGAGCGATTTTAAGCTAAAATTTAAAATTTTTTATTTAAAATTTCAGCGTTTAATTTAAAAGGAGGACAAAATGGCAATCTCAATAGGACGAAGTGATTATCTAAATGGTATGCAAAACACATACATGGATAACGCCCAAAAAACAGCCCAAAAAGCTCTTGGCAATATCTCCGCCCAGCGCGCATTAAATGGCACTGATACGGCTAATTTGATGATAGCTGATAGCCTGCTAGCAAGTGCGAATGCCAAAACGCAAGGCATAGCAAATGCAAATGATGCAGTAGGCATTATGCAAATTGCTGATGGCACGCTGGCTAATCTAAATAACGATGCTAGCAAAATGGCTGAGCTTTCTGTGCGCGCAATCAACGGCGTAGAGCTAGATGCTAATGGCAACATAGCCGCAAGCGAGGCTGGTAAGGACTATCAAGCGGCCATTAGAAGCCAAATGAGCGCGCTAAAAGATTCTATGAATGAAAGCATTAAAAATGCCACTTATAACGGGCAAAATGTTTTTGGCGGGATGATGAATTTTGAAACTATGGGCGGGGAATTTAGCCTAAATCTAGGCGCGCCAAATGTTAATAATATCGATATTTCTAATCCTAGTAGTATTGAAAATTTTATGCAAGATGTCAATAAAATGCGCGCTGATATCGGTAGCACGCAAAATGGTATGCTAAGCAGCATAAACTCACTAAATCAAAGCGTGGTAGATACAAGAGCTAGCGAATCTAACTTACAAAATAACGACATCGCACAAAATGTAGCAGATTTAAATAAGCAAAACTTGCTTTTAGATGCTGCTACTATCACAAAATCCCATAATTTAAATTATCTAAAAGCACAAATCAACACTCTTTTAGCTAACTAAAATTTCGCGTGTGGCTTTTGCCACGCGCATTTTAAAATTTTGATTTTATTTAAAATTTCAAACGATAATTTGATAAATATTTTGTGCTAATAAATAGCCTAAACCACGCGCTATAATAAAAACCCAGCCAAAAGCTAAAATCTAATTTTTAGCAATCTATTATAGCCGGGGTCGTATCTAAAAGTAAGCAAATTTTGCATAATCCCAAACATACACATAAAAGTAATAAAGCTACTCCCGCCATAGCTATAAAAGGGCAGTGGCACGCCCACAACGGGCGCAAAGCCTATTGTCATTAGCACATTTACGCTTACATAAATAAAAATCAGCATAGCAAGCCCCGCGCACACGCTTTTAGCAAAATAATCGTTTTTAAGCTGATTTATAAGCGATAAAAAATGCAAGATTAAAAAGCCATAAAGTCCTAAAAGAAAGCTAGCGCCAACAAAGCCGTGTCGCTCGATAGTATAAGCAAAAATAAAATCACTAGTAGAAATTGGCAAAAACTTAAACTTGCTTTGCGTGGCTTCTTCTTCGCTTTTGCCAGTTAGTCCGCCGTTACCGATGGCGATGATGCTTTGGCGCACTTGGTAGCTTGGCTCTTTGCTGATAAAATCCATAATGCGCTTTTTTTGGTAATCATGCAAGCCCTCATAAAGCAAAGGTGCTGCAAAAACGCTTATGATAATTAACGAAAACCAAATGCGTTTATTTACGCCTATTAAAAAAAGTATGCCATAGCCTGTAAATAGCAAGATCGCGCTTGTGCCTAAATCTGGCTCTTTTAAAATTAACACAAAAGGCAAGCAAATAAAAAAGCTAAATTTTAAAAAATCCCTAATCCCATAGCCATTTTGCCCTGGCGGATGCTTTTTGATTAAATATGCCATCATCAAAATAAACGCTGGTTTCATTATTTCGCTAGGCTGAATGGTAAAATGCACAAAAGGAATTTCAAGCCATCTTTTTGCTCCAAGCTTGCTAACGCCAAAAAACTCCACGCCCAAAAGCAATAAAATCGAAAACCAATAAAACATAGGAATAAGCCACTCAATTCGCCTAAGCGGCAAGATAAAAAAGGCTATAAAAACAGCAGCGCCAACGCCAAAATACACCAGCTGTTTAGTAGCTAGCATATGCGATGAATCAGCTATCAATGAATGCGAGAGCATAATTATAGGGATTATAAACAAAGGTGAAATAAAATCAAAATGAGTCCAAAGACGCTTATCAATAGAAATCAAAACACTGCCTTTTATGATTTTTCGGGCTTTTTAGGATAAAATTTGCTAGAATTGTAGCAAAAAAGCGAAAAAATGAGTAAAATTTAAGCAAAATTTATAAAATTTTAAAATTTGATATGCTAAAAAATTAAAAAATACCAAATTTTAAAGTTAATCATTCAATAAATACGAGTTTTTAAAAGAGCAAGAATTTTTTTAGATAAAAATTTTATTAATAAAAAATTTTAAAATTTTAAAACAAAGCTAAACTTGGAGAATTATTTTAATGGAGTTAAAAAATAAAAATTTTATTATTAAACAAAACGCAAGGCTTGATGTGGCGCTGTGTTCGCATTTAGTGGAGTTAAGTCGCGCTAGTATCGCACAAGCCATAAAAAATGGCCTTGTTTTAGTAAATCAAAAATTAATCACAAAAACTTCATTTAAGGTTCAAGATGGCGATATAATCACATTTAATTATTATGATAGCCAAAATTTTAAAGAGCAAGATTGTTTAGAAAATTTTAATGGCGATGAAGTTTTACCAGCTGAGTTGGTGCCTAAAATTTTATATGAAGATGGCGATATTTTGGTGCTTGATAAGCCAAATGGCTTGGTGGTTCATAGCGCGCCAAGTTTAAAGGGCGAGATAACTTTGGTGGAGTGGTTAAAGCATAGCGGGCGCGAACTTGCCGATATTTTAGGGCAAAATCGCGCTGGCATCGTGCATAGATTAGATCGTGGCACAAGTGGCGCGCTAGTTGTGGCTAAAAATAATTTTGCTAGCAAGGCATTGAGCCAGCAGTTAGCAAATAAAAGCGCAAAGCGCGTGTATTTGGCACTTTGCGATTTAGCACTTAGGCAAAATTGTTTAGTTGATAGGCCTCTTGCGCGCTCACAATCAAATCGCCTAAAAAAAGCCATAGCAAAGCCAGGACAAAGTGGGGCAAAATCGGCAAAATCGGCATTTGCAAATATTTTTGGCGAGCAAGAAAATATCATTTTTCAAAATAATTTATCCAAAAATTTACCCTTAAATCAAGCGCCTTTTTACACTTGCTTGGCGAATTTGATTTGTGCTAAGCTATTTAGCGGGCGAACGCACCAGATTAGAGCGCATTTAGCTAGCATTAATCGCCATATTTTAGGCGATACTTTATACGGATTTAAGGGGAGCGTTGATAAAATGAATGAGTTTTTTTTACACGCTTATTTATTGGAGCTAATTCATCCGCGCACTAATGAGCGTATGCGTTTTGTAGCACCTTTACCAAATAAATTTTATAAAAAATTAAATATCCCAAAGGAGATAATAGATGAAAAAATTGAGCCAGATGTTATTTGCGGGCTGTTTGATGATTGTGATGAATGGTTGTGTTATAAATAACCAGCCACAAAACCAAGCAAACATAAATATAGCACAAATTACAAACCTAAAAACCATTAGCGATATGACCCAAATCGCATTTGAATGGGAGCGCGCAAGCGATGAGAGCGTGGAGGGTTATATTTTATATAGAAACGATAATATAAATACAAATAATTTCAAAAAAGTAGCCACTATAAATGATCGCTACGCCACTCACTATGTAGATAGCGGTTTAAAGCCAGCTAGTATTTATCAATACACAATGAGCGCGTATTCAAAACAAGGCGAAGGCCAACAAAGCCAAATTTATACCATTTCTACACAAAATTTAATACCTAGCGTGGAGTTTTCGCAAGTGCTAGGGGATTTAGCAGGACGCTCAAAAGTGTTATGGAAGCCACATAGTGATATGCGCGTGGCTAGCTATATAATAGAAAAATCCCAAGATAATTCAAATAAATGGAAACAAATAGCTGAGGTTAAAGGCAGGCTAAGCGTGGAGTATATAGATAAAGATGTAAAACCTGGCAAATCTTATGCTTACCGCATTAGAGTTAAAACTTATGATGGCGTGATTTCTGAGCCAAGTGTAGCAAAATACGGCACTACAAAACCATTGCCAGATGGCGTTAATGGCTTAGTAGCTAGTAATAATCAACCTAAAAAAATCGTGCTAAATTGGCAAGCAAATACTAGCGATGAGTTTTCCCATTATGTAATTTATAGCTCATCAAGCGCGTATTTGCCATTTACTAAGCTAGCCACCGCGCATACAAATAGCTATGAAGATTATATAAACTCAAATGGCACAACAAGACTTTATAAAATAACTAGCGTAGATAAATACGACCAAGAAAGCCCAAAACCAAGCCAAAGCGTCCAAGGCTCAACCCTAGCAGCACCAAATCCCCCAACTATAATAGATGCGGTGTTTAATGGTATGCGCATAGATTTATCGTGGAGCACTGAGCCTAAGGCTATAAAGTACATAATAAATAAAAGCTCAAAACTTGGCAATCATCGCATAGAAACCTTAGCTACTAGCTTTGGCGATAGCGATTTACAAAATGGCGTAGAGTATGAATATAGCATTATTTCAGTAGATCAATATGGCTTAGAATCAGCACCTAGCAAAACAGCTACCATAAAAACAGAAATCACCATAAATTAAATGCCAAATTTTATTTGTAAAAGCTTAAATCTACGATCTTTGCCAGTTAGCTATAATGAAAGTGAGTTTATAGCCATAGCAAATGAGCTAAGAGATGGCAAAAAAACAAACACAAGCTTAGTGCTTACTAAGATTAAAGATGAGAAATTTTTAATAATTATTAAAAAACGCCCCAATCAAAGCTATTTAATCAAGGGCGATAAAATTTTAAAACCTACAAATATTAGCATTTTACAGCGCGGGTTGAGCGATTTTAAAGCCGCATTTTGCGAGCAAATCATCACAAACGCCATAAACCAAAAAGCTAAGCCAGAAAATTTAGCCTTTAATATAAATGAAGATGAATTAAGCATAATCGCTAAGCATTTTAGCGCACAAAATCCCGCGCAAGCAAATTTTAATGCTTATGAAAATTTTAATAAATTTTGTTTAGAGATTGGTTTTGGCTCTGGCGCACATTTGCTTTTTAGAGCCCAAAGCGAGCCACACACGCTATTTGCTGGCATAGAAATACATCGCCCAAGTCTTATAAAGGTTAGCAAATTAGCAAGCCAAATGGGGCTAAAAAATTTGCTTTTATTAAATGTTGATGCTAGAAGTGCGCTTAGTTTATTGCCATCAAATACAATAGATAAAATTTTTGTCCATTTCCCTGTGCCGTGGAATAAAAGCCCAAGTCGCCGTGTGCTAAATAAGCAAGTGGCTAAAATTTGCGATAGAGTGCTTAAAAATGGCGGAGTTTTGGAGCTTAGAAGCGATGATAGGGAATTTTTTGATGCCTCTTTGGCCTGCTTTTTGGATTTAGAAAATGCCAAGATTAAAATTTACAAAAACCGCAGCCTAGAAATCATCAGCAAATACGAAAAACGCTGGCTTAGCGAGCATAAAGATATTTATGATATGCTTTATTTTTGCACTAAAACCAGCCAGGATTTAAAAAGTCAGGATAAAGATTTTGAGTTTAAAGAGTTTTGCGCTAGAAAATTTTTAGAAAATTTTAAAAATAAAACCTTTAAATTTGATGATTATTTTGTGCATTTAGAGGGCGTTTTCTTGCTTTTGGGTGAAAATAATTTTATTTTAAAGGCAAGTTTTGGGGGATTTAGCGCCCCAGTTACTAGCTACATCATAGCACAAAACAATCAAGCCCATTATCTCAAAACCCCGCTAAAAACAGAGCATAATTTAAAAGCGCACGAGATAATGCAGCAAATTTTAACTTGTGAAATTTTATAAAATTATTTTAGGGAGTTTATCTTGCCAAATATTGTAGAAGCCAAAAATCTCAGCATTTGCTATGAAAAAGGTCAAAATATCATCAGCGATGCTACCTTTACCATAGGCACGCGCGATTTTGTATTTATTACCGGTAAAAGCGGCTCTGGCAAAAGCACGCTAATTAAAGCCCTTTATGGTGCGATGGCGCCAAGTAGCGGCGAGCTTGAAGTTTGTTCAAGAAAGCTAAATGGCATTAGTGGCTCTAAGCTAGCTGATCTTAGGCAGCGTTTGGGGCTGATTTTTCAAGATTTTAGGCTAATTGATGAATGGAATATTGAGCGTAATGTTATGCTACCACTGATAATTCGCGGTTTTAGCAAAGATGTTTCATCAAAACAAGCCCAAAAAATGCTAAAAATCGTAAATCTTTTACACAAGGCTGATTCATATCCACCCCAACTTAGCGGCGGCGAGCAGCAACGCGTAGCAGTAGCTAGGGCATTAGCGCATAATCCTTTGCTTTTTTTATGCGATGAACCAACTGGTAGTTTGGATGAATATTCAAGCGATATTATTTGGCGGCTTTTACGCTCAGCACGCGAAGAATTAAATGCTTGCGTGATTGTGGTTACTCACCGCATTCCTAGCAACATTCGCATCGAATACCGCCATTTTGAAATTTCACAAGGCAGAGTGATAGAATTATCATAAAAAGTATTTTTGAGCTTAATTCAAAAAATATTTATTATAAAACAATAACAAGGAAAAAAAATGAGCACTTGGACTTATGAGCATAATGTAGATAATTATGTAAGAAACATATTAACAAAAGGCTTAAAACTAAAAGAAAAGACAGATTTTGGAGCTCAAAAAGATATAGTGCCTTATCTATTAGCTGCATTGGAAGGTTCATCAAAAACTTTAAAAAATCAGGACGGAATTCCAGATTTTAGTGTAACGAAATTTACAAATATTCCAGTTTTAATAGAAAATAAACTTCACACAAAATTTTTACAAAAATTAAATGGCAATGAAATTGATTTTTCTGCTAAAAGTATTCAAAAATATGCTGTTAATGGAGCATTGCATTATGCAAGGTGTGTTATAGCTAGTAAAAAATATAAAGAAGCAATAGCAGTAGGTATAGCTGGTGATAATGAAAAAAATGTAGAAATAGTGGTGTATTATGTTTTTAGCGCAAATGAAATCGGCTACAAACTTACAAAAACAAAAAATTTGAATTTTTTGGAAAATCAAAAAACTTTTAATGCGTTTTATAAAGATGCTCAGCTAAGCGAAACACAAAAGCACGAACAATTACAAAGAGCTAAGCAAAAGTTAAACGAACAAGCCAAAAAGTTAAACTCTCTTATGCATTCTCTTAGCATTACAGCACCACAAAGAGTGCTTTATATTTCAGGTATGCTTTTAGCTATGCAAGATATTTTAATTCCACAAAGCGGACTTACACCAATCACACAAAGCGGACTTACGCCAATGGATTTAGAAGGCAAAACAGCTAAAAATAAAAGAGATGGAGTGTTAATAACAAATCAAATAAAACAATATTTAAAAACAAAAATAAACGATACAACCAAACTTGATTTAATGCTTAGTGCTTTTAATGAAATTTCAAAAGATGCCCAAAGAGATGAGCCAACACAACTAAATAAACTTATAGCAAAGCATATAAATGGCAAAGCTAGTATAAATAAGCAAATTTTTACCTTTATTTTTGAGTTTATTTATAAAAGCATTGAAGGATTTAGTGGGCATTTAGATATTATGGGCGAGATGTATAGTGAGTTTTTAAAATACGCTATGGGTGATGGTAAAGAATTAGGCATTGTCCTTACGCCACCTTATGTTACAAAAATGATGGCTGAAATTTTAGAAATTGATGAAAACTCTAAGGTTATGGATTTAGCCACTGGCTCGGCTGGATTTTTGATATCTGCTATGCAAATAATGATAGATAAAGCAGAGCAAAAGTATGGCAAAGATTCTAAGAAAGCAAAAGATAAAATAGCAAAAATAAAAGCAAATCAGCTTTTAGGTGTGGAGTTAAATGCTGAAATGTTTGTTTTAGCTTCTACAAATATGATTTTACGAGGTGATGGTTCATCTCGCATTAAAAAGGGTAATACCTTTTTAAATGAGGATTATTATAAGGAGTTTAAAGCCGATAGATTGCTACTAAATCCGCCTTTTACGCACGAAGAAAATGGAATGCCTTTTATAGAAATAGGGCTAAGAAATATGCCAAAGGGTGCAAAAGGCGCAATTATTATACAAGATAGCGCAGGTAGCGGAAAAGCTATTAAAACAAATAAAGAAATTTTAAAACATAATACTCTCTTAGCTAGTATAAAAATGCCAACAGATTTATTTTTGCCTATGGCTGGGGTTCAAACTAGTATTTATGTTTTTGAGGCTGGAATTCCACATGATTTTGATAAAGTAGTAAAATTTATTGATTTTAGAAATGATGGCTACAAACGCACCAAAAGAGATTTACAAGAAGTAGATAATCCAGAGCTTAAATACAGAGATATTTTATCAATTTACAAAAATGGCAAAGAAGCTAGGCTATTAACTACTTGGAATTTAGATGAATGTTATGTGGCTGATTATATCAGCGATAGCGGGAGTGATTGGAATTTTGAATTTCATAAAAAAATCGACACAAAACCGACTTTGAACGATTTTAAAAAATGCGTAAATGATTTTCTTAGCTGGGAAATATCAAATATAATCAAAACCGAACCAAAGGATTTACCCAGTAGTAAAAAACTAGAAAGCACAAGCTGGGGTGAGTTTAGAATAGGGGATTTATTTGATATAACTAATACTTTTAGTTTTAATAAAGAAAAATTAACTAATGGCAATCAGTATGATTATATCACAAGAACTTCATTTAATTATGGAATTTTACAATCAACAGGCTTTATAAATAAAAAACATTTAAATGAAGCAGGTGTTTGGAGTTTAGGGTTATTGCAAATGGATTTTTTTTATAGAAAAAGGCAGTGGTATGCTGGACAGTTTGTTAGAAAAGTTATCCCAAAAATAACGCTTAATCAAAATGCAATTTTATTTTTTACCACTCTTTTAAATAAACAAAAAAATATTTTACTTTCTGTGTTGGTTAGAGATGTAGATGAAATTTTTAAAAATATTAAAATCCACCTCCCAATAACATCTAGTGGCGAAATAAATTTTAATTTTATGGATAGCTTTATAAAAGAGCTTGAAAATGAGCGATTAACCGAGATTAAAAAGTATTTGAGCAAAACGGATTTAGCTAATACCACGCTTACAAAAGCAGAGCAAAATGCTTTAAATTCTTTAAATTTTAAAATTTGGCAAGAGTTTAAAATAGGCGATTTATTCAAAAAATTAGATTTTGCGAAATTAAATTGTAAAAAATCTGATTTGCCCGCAAGCAAAAGTGGGGATTTTGTTTTGCCGGCTATAACTTGTAGCGCTGAAAATAACGGAATTTCGTGTTATGTGAAAAAAAATGAAGCCACTGTATTTAAAAATGCAATTTCTATTGCCGCAAATGGTAATGCGCCAGTGTTTTATCAAAGTGGAGAATTTACAATTTTACAAGATGCTTATGTTGTTGATTTTAAAGATAAAAAATTGAGCCAAAAACAAAATTTATTTTTTACTGCTATTTTAAGAAATGTTTTAAAAAAGTTTGATTGGAATAATAAAAGTGGCTGGGAAAAAGTAAAAAACGAAATAATTTCTTTACCTATATGCGATGATGGCAAGATAGATTTTGATTTTATGGAAAATTTTATAAAAGCTTTATCAAAGCAGAGCATAAAAAACATAGATGCTTATTTAATTAAAAGCATAAATAATTAAAACAAATCATAAATTTAAAAAGAGCTTAAAACTCTTTTTAAATTTTAAAAATTAATTACTTTATAATCAGTTCTTTTTGGTCCTCAAATATCCAAAACATCGCTTTTTGCGCTTGTTGTTTGCCAGATTTTTTGCCACTTAGGGAGTAAATTTTATATTTTTTGCCATCAAGTGTTGCGTAGCCATTTTGGATATTTAATTTCACAAAAAGCACATCACCGCTTCTTGCGTTTTTTAGTGAGTAAAATTTTGGCTTGCTTGTAGCTTTTTGGCTATTTAAAATTTCATAATCTCTTAACTCTAAGTTACCCTTATAAACGCTCGTTTTTTTAGCTATTAGAGTAAGTTTATCGCCTTCATTTGCTTTTAGTTTATAAGCATAAATCCCGCGCCCATTTTCATCGCTAAGTGCGCAGCCGTGATTATCACAAAAGCTAGCTGTGAGCGTGATTTGATGTGGGGTGATTTTGCTTTTGTAGATTTCATCTACGCTTGTGGCATTTTTGAGGTTTAAAATTTTGCTTTGGGGAGGCGCTTGGTGATTGCTAAATGACGCGCTATCGCTTGTTAGGCTAGCATAAAGCGGGCTATGATCTGATGCTTTAATGCGGGCTTTAAAGACATTAAAACTTGCGTTTTTGTAGCCAAATGTGGCGTTATTTTTTTTAGTATCAAATAAATCATCGCTAAGCAAGATGTGATCTATTGCGTTTTTGTTTGTGGGTGCGCTTTTGGTATCCCAAAGGTTTTTGTAGCCTGTTAGGTTTTCTAGCAAAAATCCATAGCCTCTTTGGCTGTTTAAATCGCCTAAAATTATGCTTTTTTTGCGGTTTTTGGCTGCGTTTATTAGGGTGTTTGCTGCTTTTTTGCGCTGGCTTATATCGTTTTTATAGGCTGGCAAATGCGCATTAAATAAACAAAGCTCTTTAAAATCCACGCAAACCATCAAAATAGGGCGAGTTTTTACTCCATCAACTATAAATTTCTTACTAGTTGTAAATGGCAAGCGACTCAAAAAACCAAGCCCAACTGGCGAGCGCGAATTAAGCGTGGCAAACTTATAAAATTTATAGCCGGTTTTTTGTGCTAAATCTTTTAAAACACCTTCATTTTCAATCTCTTGTAAGGCGATTATATCGGCGTTTAAATCAAGCAAGATTGTAGTGATTTGATTTAGTTTGTGAGTGTATTGCCCCATGCCCCAAGAGCCGTTTTTAAACTCACTATATTCGCTGCCATCAATCTTGCCATCAAAAAGATTTTGCGTGTTAAAAGTAGCGATTTTAAGGTTATTTGCGCCCAAATTCAGGGCGAAAATACATAAAAAAATACATAAAATTTTTAGCATTGTAATTTACCTTTTTGTGTTCTGTGATTAAAATTTGTGAAATTTTGACGGATAGCTTCATAGGTGATGATGCCAACGCTTGTAGCAAGATTTAGGCTTCGCCCTGCATCGCCCATAGGGATATTTACGCATTTATCGATATTTGCGTTTAAAATTTGCTCATCAAGTCCATGTGTTTCAGAGCCAAAAATTAAAAAATCATTTAGCTTATAATTAACTTGAAAATAGGGCGTATCGACCTTTGTTGTGGCGTAAAAAAAGCGTTCTTGTTGTTTTTGATTTGCCATTAAAAACTGCTCCCAACTATCCCAAATTTTAAGCCTTAAATGCTCCCAATAATCAAGCCCCGCACGGCGCAAATGCTTATCATCAATCATAAAACCAAGCGGGCGGATTAAATGCAAAGCACAATTTGCATTCACACACATTCGCCCAATCGATCCTGTGTTTGTGTGTATGGCTGGATTTACTAAAACTATATTAAACATAAAATTCCTTTTATAACGCGCTTTAATTTTTTTTAAAATTTATCGCCAAATATGAATATTTAGTATTTTGCGGATATTTTCTCGCTCATTATCTAAAAATGTGCTAGCTCCATGCCCGCAGTATAATTTAATATTTCTTGGTTCTTGTAAAACACGCTCTAAGCTTGCTTTCATAGATAAAGCGTTTGAAAACTCAAAATCCCAGCGCCCAACAGAGCCTTTAAACAAAAAATCCCCACAAAACCAAGTGTCTTTTAAATTTTCAATCTCAATAGCCGAACATCCTGGCGTGTGTCCTGGAAAATGATGAAACACACAAGTAAATTCGCCGATTTTTATTCTTTCATTTGGCTTTACTAAAACATCGGCATTTAGTGCTTGTTCAAGCATTAAAAACGGATCGCTTGAAGCTAAAATATCATCATCTTGTGGTAAATAAATAGGCGCTTTTAGCTCTTTTGATATACGCAAAGCATCATAAATATGATCAAAATGCGCGTGCGTGCAAAGTATGCCAAGTGCGTCTTTTGCGTTAGTTTTACACCAAGAAAATGCGCCAATGCCTGGATCAATTATCAACGAGCCAAAATCTGCTTTTATAATAAAGCAATTCGTGCCAAGCTCGCCAAAACTTTTAGATAAAATTTCCATGAAACTTCCTTAAAATAAAGCTAATCTTAACATTTTTTTAAATAAAATTACAAATGCTTAATTTTAAACAAATGCAAGAAAATATTTTAAATTTTATGAGTGATTACTTAGAAAATAGCGGTGCTAAGGGTTTTTGCGTGGGGCTTAGTGGCGGGCTTGATAGTGCGGTGGTGCTTAGTTTGTGCGCTAAAATTGCGCCCACCTCAGCCTTGCTTATGCCTACTAATGCCTCGCAAGAACGCCATTTTAATGATGCCTTAGCCCTTGCCAAGAGTTTAAAGGTAGAATATAAAATTTTAAATATACAAAGCATTTTAGATAGTTTTTTACAAAAATGTAGCATAGATGATTTAAGCACAAATTGCGCTAAATTACGCGCTGGTAATATTACCGCGCGCATTAGAATGGTGCTTTTGTATGATTATAGCGCGCTTAATTCTTTGCTAGTTGCTGGCACTAGCAATAAAAGCGAGCAAATGCTAGGCTATGGCACGATTTATGGCGATATGGCTTGTGCGCTAAATCCGCTAGCGCATATTTTTAAAAGTGATTTATTTGATTTTGCGCGTTTTTTAGGGCTTAGCCAAAATATAATAAATAAAGCCCCAAGTGCTGATTTATGGATAAATCAAAGCGATGAGGGCGAAATGGGCTTTAATTATACTGAGCTAGATGCTGTATTAAAGGGCATTTGCGCTGGTTTAGATGAAAAAGATTTGATTAAAAATTATGGGGCAGAGCTTAGCGAGTTTGTGCTAAAAAGAGTAAAAAATAACGCCTTTAAACTCAAAATGCCTGCCATTTTAGAGTAAATTTTAAAATTTTAAAAGCAAATAAAGGCAAGGTATGCAAATTCCATTATTTAGACCGATGATAGATGAAACAGAGCGCAAGTTTGTAAATGCCACGCTTGATGGCGATCATAGCTACAACGCTAGTGCTTTTGAGAAAATCGCACAAGAATATTTTGGCGCTAAGCACGCAATAGCTACTATTTCAGGCACGGCGGCTAAGCATTTGGCACTTTGTGCGTTAGATATTAAGCGCGGTGATAAGATAATTTGTCCTGTGATTAGCTTTGTTAGTGTGGCTGAGGTGATAAGGTATTTTGATGCTGAGCCGGTTTTTGTAGATGTAAATCAAGATGATTTTACAATCAACCTAGATGCCTTACAGCACGCAATCTCAAAGCATAAAAGCAAAAAATTAAAGGCGATTTTTGTAACCCATTTAGCCGGGCAAAGCGCGCAAATGGACGAAATACGCGCCATTGCTAAACTCCATAATATAAAAATAATTGATGATTCGCCAGTAGGAACGCGCTACAAAAAAAAGCTAATTGGTAGCAAGGATAGCTTTATAAGCTGTTTTGGCGCGCAACATCAAACGCGCTCTTATTTATCCTCAGCTGGCCTAATGCTCACAAATGATGATAAAATCGCACAAAACGCACGCTTAATTCGCTCGCATTCTATTAGGCAAAGTAGCTTTGATAAAGAGGGTAATTTAGGGTATTTTTACGATGTAGATAGTATCGGCCAAAGATACGATTTAAGCGCGCTTTGCGCTGCTTTTAGCATAGCGCAATTTCAAAAACTTGATTATCGCATTAAAAAGCACAAGCAAATTGCTAGCATTTATGATGACCAGCTTTCAAATACCGAACATATCAGCATTCCAGTAGCTAAGCGCGATCATATTTATACGCAATACATCATTAAAATAGACAAAAACCGCGATGGTTTTGCCAAAGAATTAGTAGCAAATGGCATAAATGTAGGTTTGCATTATATTCCGCTTTATTTGCTGGGTTATTATAAGCAAAAATACGGCTACAAAATCGGTGATTTTCCAAATGCTCTAAAAGTATATCAGCAAGTGCTTAGTTTGCCAATATATGGTGATTTAAGCGATGATGAAATAGCTTATGTTTGTAAAAGTGTAAAGCTAGTAGCAAGCACAAGAGTTTAATTTAGATGAAAAAATCATTTCACGCTTGGGTGAATGTTTATTTTTATAATCCGGGCGTTTTTGAGCGCGTTTTATCTGTGATTTTTGCGCCTATTTCATTGCTTTATAGCTGTTTTATAAGATTAAAAAAGCTTTTTATAAAACCTGTGAAATTTTGTGTGCCTGTAATTAGCGTTGGTAATTTAATCCTTGGCGGCAGTGGCAAAACGCCCCTAACTAAGGCGATTTTTGAATTATTTAGCCAAAAATACCGCACTTTTATAATCTTGCGTGGCTATAAACGCAAAAACAAGGGTTTGATTTTAGTTTGCGAAGATGGTGAAATTTTATGCGATGTTAATGCTAGCGGCGATGAAGCCATGGAGTATGCTTTATTTTGCCCTAAGGCTAATGTGATAGTAAGCGAAAATAGAGCTGATGGGATAAATGAAGCCATAAAGCGCGGAGGGGAGCTTGTTTTGCTCGATGATGGTTTTGGTAAGTTTGGCATTGAAAAGTTTAATATTTTGCTTTATCCTAGCGTGGAGCCAAAAAGCGATTTGACAATACCAAGTGGGGCGTATCGCTATCCAAAAAGTTATTACGCCCTAGCAGATTTTATACCGCAAAAAGACGATATATTAAGCAAAATTGAAATTTTAAACGAAAGTGAAAAAATGCTTTTAATAGCAGGCATAGCAAATCCAGGGCGTTTAAAATTTATCTTTGATAAATGCGTGGGGCGTGAGTTTTTTGCTGATCATTATGATTATAAAAAGGCTGAGCTTGAAGATTTGCTAAAAAAGCATGGCGCAAGTAGCATTTTGCTTACGGCTAAGGATTTTGTGAAGGTTAGAAATTTTAATTTACCGCTTTCGTTGCTGGTATTAAAAAGCACATTAAGCGATAATTTTAAGCAAAAATTAGAAAATTATATAACAAGTTTTAAGGATTTAAGATGAAAAATCACTACAAAACGGCTGAAATAATACTATCGGCTCTGCCATATATCCAAAAATTTCGCGGACAGATTTTTGTCGTTAAATATGGCGGTTCAGCACAAATTGATGAGAGCTTAAAGGATAATTTTGCCCGTGATATCGTGCTTTTACAGCTTATAGGCATTAAGGTTGTAGTAGTTCATGGTGGCGGTAAAAAAATAAACTCATTTTTGGAGCAATTAGATATTAAAAGCGATTTTGTAGATGGGCTTAGAGTAACTGATGAAAAGGCTATGGAGATTGTAGAAATGACGCTAAGCGGGCTGATAAATAAGCAAATAACTAGCCTTTTAGTCCGCCACGGCGCAAGGGCTGTGGGAATTAGCGGCAAAGATGATGGTATGCTAAAAGCAAAACCGCTAAATAATGGCAAATACGGGCTTGTAGGCGAAATAACTAGCGTAAATGATGAAGTAATCAAAGCGCTTTTAACCAGCGATATCGTGCCTGTAATTGCGCCTATTGCAAGTGATGAAAATGCTAGAAGTTACAATATAAATGCGGATTCTTGCGCTAGTGCCATAGCGATGAAGCTTCGCGCACAAAAGGTGATTTTTTTAAGCGATATTAGTGGTGTTTTGGATAAAAATGGCGAGCTTATAAGCCGCTTAAATGCCCAAAAAATCGCCACTTTAAAAGCAGACGGCACAATAAATGGTGGTATGATCCCAAAATTAGATGCTTGCTTGGAGTGCGTAAATAACGGAGTAGGGCGCGTGCATATTATAGATGGCAGGGTGGCGCATTCATTGCTTTTGGAGCTTTTTACAGATGAGGGCATAGGAACGATAATTACTTAAAAATAAAATTTTAAAAATAAAATTTTAAAAATAAAATTTTAAAAATAAAATTTTAAAAATAAAATTTTAAAGCAAATTTTAAAAGGATAAAAATGAAACTAACAAGCACAAGATTAAATGCGAATCAACATTGCGATGAGGTGAGTTTTAGCCAGGCTATACTCTCACCTATTGGCGCTCATGGCGGGCTTTATGCGCCTAAAACTCTACCACACTTAGATGAGGATTTTTTTAATGAAGCCAGGCAAATAATTAATGAAAAAGGCGCGTATAAAAAGCTAGCTTTAAGGGTGATTAAAGCTTTTGATTTTGATTTGGATTTGGAGATTTTTGAGCGCGCATTGAGGCGTTATGATAGCTTTGATGATGGCGAGCCTACGCACTTAAATGAAATTAATGGGTATTATTTTAATGAACTTTGGCATGGGCCTACGCGCGCATTTAAAGATATGGCCTTAGCACCCTTTGGCGCGCTTTTAGAAGAGCTTGCTAGCAATCAAAAATACCTAATCATCGTTGCTACCTCAGGCGATACTGGCCCAGCCACGCTTGAAGCCTTTGGTGGCTCTAAAAATGTAAGCGTGGTTTGTATGTATCCAAGTGGCGGCACTAGCCAAACCCAAAAGCTTCAAATGCTCTCATATTCGCGTTTTAGTAATTCTTTGGTGCTTGGGATTAGGGGAAATTTTGATGATGCTCAGCGCACGCTTAAAGCCTTGCTTGGAAATGATGATTTTAAGAATGTTTTAAAGGCTAAGGGCTTTAAGCTAAGTGCTGCTAATTCGGTAAATTTTGGGCGGATATTATTTCAAATAATCTATCATTTATACGCTAGCATAAAAATTGCTAGCCAAAATCCCGTAAATATCGTGGTGCCAAGTGGTAATTTTGGCGATGCCTTAGGTGCGTATTATGCTCAAAAAATGGGCGCAAATATCGCAAAAATCGGCATTGCTTCAAATGAAAATAATGTGCTAACAGATTTTATAAATACTGGCATTTATGATATTAGCAAAAGGACATTAAAGCAAACTATTTCGCCGGCTATGGATATTTTGATTAGTTCAAATATCGAGCGCGTGCTTTTTGATCTTTTTGGCGCGCTTAGGACAAAAGAATTAATGGACGCGTTAAACGAGCATAAAAAATATGCCCTAAGCAAAGATGAATTAAAAAGCTTACAAGAAATTTTTTATGCTAATTATTGCAATGATGATGAATGTGCCGGCTTTATAAGAGAGTTTGCAAAAATGGGAGCATTGATTGATCCGCACACTGCCACAGCGCTTAAAATCGCTAAAAAAGGCGATATAATCGCTTCAACAGCGCAATGGGTAAAATTTACCCCAAGTATGATAAATGCTATAAAAAACGCGCCTTGCGTGAATGAAAAAGAGCAAATGAACGCACTTTCAAGCGAGTTTAATGTAAAATTGCCAGCACAAATTAGCGCGCTTTTTGAAAATAATTCTTGGCAAGAAAAAACCTGCCACACAGATGAAATTCAAACTCTAATAAGCGAGTGGCTAAAATGATAATAATCCCCGCAAGACTAGCTAGCACGCGTTTTAGGCATAAAATTTTATGCGATATAAATGGGGAGCCGATGTGCGTTTATACGGCTAAAAATGCTAGCAAGGCCGATAAGGTGGTATTAGCTTGTGATGATGAAGGCGTGGCAAATATCGCCAAAGAGCGTGGCATAAACGCTATTTTAACAAGCAAAACCCATCAAAGCGGTAGCGATAGAATAAACGAAGCTTGCCAGCTTTTAGGGCTTAAAGATGATGAAATAATCATCAACATTCAAGCCGATGAGCCGTTTTTTGAGCTTGAAAATTTGCTTTTTTTTAAGGATTTTGCCCAGCACGCCATAAAAAATGGCGCGTTTATGGCTAGTGCTTATAAGAGTGTAAATTTTAATCTTGCAAATGATGAAAATCTAGTAAAAGTAGTGCTTGATAGTGCTGGTTTTGCCTTGTATTTTTCGCGCTCAATTATACCTTTTGTGCGCGATAGCAAAGATAGGCAAACGCACGAATATTTCGGGCATATTGGCATTTATGCTTATAGCGTAGCGGGGCTTAGGGAGTTTTGTGGATTTTGTGAGCATGGGCTTGAAAATGCTGAGAAATTAGAGCAGCTAAGAGCTCTTAGCGCAGGTAAAAAAATCGCAATGTTAAAAATCGCCACAAATAGCGTAGGTATCGATACTAAACAAGATTACATAAACGCTAGCAAAAAATACAATTTTAAAGCAATTTTATAAAGAGGTAAGAATGGATTCTATTTTAAAAGTATCTTGTAATGATGAAAAGGGGCTGATTTTACGCATTAGTGAAGTGATTTTTAAAAACGGCTTAAATTACGAAAATACAAGTGAGTTTGTCGATCACGAAAATAATCGCTTTTATATGAGAGCTGAGCTAAATGGCAAGGTGGATACAAAAGAGCTTACAAACACGCTAGAAGCATATTTGCCACGCGGTGCGCAAGTTTATTGCACGCTTGCGCGAAAAAAAGACATTGTGATAATGGCGACAAAAGAAAACCACTGCCTTGGGGATTTGCTTTTGCGCTATGAAAGCGGGGATTTGGGCGCAAATATTTTAGGGGTGATTGCAAATCATAATGATTTAAGCGGGCTTGTTAAAAAGTTTGATATTCCTTTTATTTGTATTTCAAGCGATAATTTAGAGCGAGCCAAACACGAAAATGCCATTTTAAGCGAGCTTAAAAATTTTAGTTTTGATTATTTGGTGCTAGCAAAATATATGCGTATTTTAAGCCCTGAATTTGTAGGGCAATATCCTAGGCAAATCATAAACATTCATCATTCGTTTTTGCCCGCATTTATCGGTGCTAACCCATACAAGCAAGCTTATGATCGCGGGGTAAAAATCATCGGCGCAACAGCGCATTTTGTAACAAATGATTTAGATGAAGGGCCAATTATCACGCAAGATGTCGTGCGTGTAAGCCATGAAATGAACTGGCAGCAAATGCGGCGAGCTGGCGCAAATGTAGAAAAAATCGTGCTTTCACGCGCTTTGGATTTGGTTTTTGATGAAAGGGTTTTTGTGTATAAAAACAAAACGGTGGTGTTTTAGGGATTATTTTAAAATTTTATTGGCTTTTCAAATTTTAGTGCTTTAAAATTTAAAACTAGCGCAACTTACAAATTTTATATAAATTTTGAGAATTTAAAATTTTAAAATTCTCAAAATTTTAATTACATTTATTAAACATAAAAAATTTATTGCATTTATTTGTTATATTAAAAAATTGTTTTTTTTTTTTTTATATACTCTCTTTTTTTTAAGGGAGATATAATGTTTGATTTAGAAGCTTTTGAAGGCAAAATATGTAATGTAAGAAAAGAAAGACTAACACATACAAGTGGTACAATTGAGCCGGTGAATATTAAAACAAGCAGAAGTGCGATTATTGTAGGGGATGTAAATATATCCGGCAGTGGCGGCGGTGGTAGTATAAATACCGTGCATTTTTATTATACGGATTTTGATATAGGTGATAAATCTTTTAGATGCGAGGGGGATTATACCTTTAAATATGGTGATACTGTTGTGTTATATGCTTATCTTACTAATCAAGGTTTTTATCAAATAGAAGCTTTAAAAAATTTAAGTAGAGATTTTTACGCTATTAAATTAAAAAAACCAGAAAATCCAATTTGGTTTATGATTAAGTATATATTTGCTTCTCTTGTTGCGTTGCCGGCTATGTGTGGGTTGTTTGGAGTTTTGATTTTTGTCGTGCTTTTTGTGTTTCGCGTGGTAAGTGAAAAGTCCCGCGATACTTTTATTGATGTCGGGATTGTAATTACTATTATTCTTGTTGGTTTGGCAATAGCTTATGCTGTTAAAGATTACTTGCTTAAAAAAAAGTTATACCCATTATATTTGCAAAAATATTATCAAATCTTACAAAACCTTAAAAATTATGAAATGTACTAGCGTGTTCATAAGACACTGATTTTGGGCTGTTTTGTGATTTTAGCCCTAAATTTAGCGCGCATTTGCTAGCGCGCATTTATCGGCGCGCAACTAGCGCGCAACTAGCGACAATCACGCGCATTTATCAGCGCGCAACTAGCGCATTAATTTTTTAATCATCAAGCCAAATTTT
>SPMW01000019.1 GCA_009827235.1 Candidatus Campylobacter infans
ACTAGCCTTATCTTCATTTTTTGCTTTTGTTTTTTGAACAGATGGCTTTTTGGCTTTTTCTTTATTTTCATCTTTTTTTGGTTTAGTTTCGGCTTTTTTGCTAGATCTTCTATCTAAGATAAGCTTTGGTATCTGCCCGCTTGTTATATAATCATAAATTGCTCCGGCATCTTCTACGCTTACTTTTGAAGTGGCGTTTTTTACGCTTATATCAAGTTCGAGGGCCTTTGCGACTATATCTTTGGCTTCATATCCTAAATCTGCCGCGATATCGCTTAGTTTTACCGTGTTAGACATATTTTAAAATCTCCTTTAAGCTTGCAAAGCTTATTTTAAGCCGTGAAAGTATTTTGCTTAATTTTTTCTCATCTTTTGTGGCTATGCAATCATCACAAAGATAAAATGAACGCATATTTTTAGGATTTGAGACTAATTTGCTATCAACGCAAGCAAAGCGCTTTAAAAGGTGCTGATAATCTCTTTTTTTGCATGCTATACACATTCTAATAGCTTTGTGGAATTTACGCATTTTTAGCCTTAAAAGCTGGCATTATAGCGGATTTATAAAAAAAAGAGCATAAATTTAAAAATTTTATTTAATTTTTGCTAACTTTTTTAAAATTTTATTATACATTATAAATAGTTTTATTTTTTAATTCTAAATTTTTAAATGCAAATAATTCTAAAATACTTGAAATTACCACAAAAATAGAGCCAAAAAAGAAAAACAAAGTAAAAATGCCAAGGGCTAAAAAGCTAAATGAAAGCATAAAAAGCTTGCTATTTGTGATTTTGCTTAAAATTTTGTAAAGATTAAAATTATAATATAAGCTAAAAATCGCACTAATTGCAGCCAAAATCAGCAAAATAGAACCTATTATAGTGCTAGCTTGGGTGATATTTTGAGCATAAAATAATCCTCCAAGCAAATAAATATCAAAGCCAAAGCAAAGCCCAAAAAGCGCAAAAATGCTCGATAAAATCATAGTTATAAGCCCTGAAATAAAATTATGTAAAAGTGCTTCATTTGGGTTTTGTTTAGCAAGAATAAAAATAAAAGCAAATTTTAAAATACAAAACAAGCCAAAAAAACTAAGGGCAAAAACCACGCTATCATCATCCATAATAAGTTTATAAAGCATAGGATTTTTAACGAAAATAAGCGCACACCAAGCAAGAGATGGCAAAAGCGCGATTATCAAGCAAAACTCAAAAAACGGGATTAAAATTTTAGTGTGTTTAAAACCCATAATCTATCCTTAAATTTTAAAATTTGGCGTATGTTTTCATTTTATTGTTAATAGAATGTTAAAAATTATTGATTTGCGCTCAATTTTTATTTAAAATTTTATTTTTTTGATGGTGATTTTATATAAAATTTAGCACTATATTTAAAAAAGATTTCAAATTTAAAATGATATAATCCGCATTTTTAAAATTTTAATGAAAGGACGAAAATGGCTGTAGAACAAAAAAGACGCGATTTTATCGGGTTAAGTTTTGGTGCGGTTGCAGCTGTGGGCGGTGTTTTTATGCTAGCTGGTATGAAAAAATCTTGGGATCCGTTGCCTAGTGTAAAGGCAGCAGGTTTTACCACCGTGGATCTTAGCCCTATGCAAGAAGGTGTGCTCCATCAAGTAGAATGGCGCAAAAAGCCGATTTTTATAATTAAAAAATCAGCAGATATGAAAGCAAATGATAGTCGCGATGTAATAATAAACGGAGCGCGCTATATGCTTAGTATAGGCTTATGCACGCATTTGGGCTGTATTCCTAGCTGGCGCCCGAGTCAAAAGCAGTTTGTGTGTGCTTGTCATGGCGGTGTGTTTGATGAAAGTGGAGTAAATCTTTTTGGCCCGCCACCTCGTCCGCTTGATATCCCACCATTTAGAATAGACGGCACTAAACTCGTCCTTGGCGAAACTGGCCCTGAGTATGATAAGCTTGTAAATCAAGCAAAAGCGTAAGGGGGGAGAAATGGCACATATTACAAAGGCTACGAGCGTAAAAGATTGGTTTGATCAAAGAATTGCGATTACAAAGCTATGGAATGTTTTAGCAGGGCAATACTGGATACCAAAAAACATAAGCTTTTTATGGGCTATGGGTGTTATTTTAACAGTGCTATTTACCGTGCTTTTTATTACTGGTTTAATGCTTGTGATGTATTATAAGCCTGATGCAAATTTGGCTTTTGATAGTGTAAATTATACTATTATGCAAGAGGTTGAGTATGGTTGGCTATGGCGACATTTACACGCTGTGGCAGCGTCTGTGATTTTTTTAATTATTTATATTCACGCTTTTGTGGGAATTTATTATGGTTCTTATAAAAAAGGGCGCGAGATGATATGGATTAGTGGAATGTTGCTTTTTCTTATTTTCTCAGCTGAGGCATTTAGTGGATATATGCTACCTTGGGGGCAAATGAGCTACTGGGCGGCTATGGTTATTACTAATCTTTTTGGCGGTGTGCCTGTGATTGGTCCGGCCTTGGTAGAGTGGATTAGGGGTGATTTTGCCGTAAGTGATCCTACTCTTACTAGATTTTTTATGTTGCATGTTTGTTTGCTGCCTATTGTGATTATTATGACCATAGTTTTGCACTTTTATGCCCTTCGCGTTCCACATGTCAATAACCTAGAAGGCGAAGAAATAGATTTTGAATTAGAAGCGCAAAAATATTTACAAGGACAAACAAAAGAAAGCAAGGTTATACCATTTTGGCCTGCGTTTTTAAGCAAGGACTTTATGTATGTAAGCTTTTTTATGATTTTCTTTATGTATTTGGTGTGTTTTCATTTTGGTTTTGCTATGGATCCTATAAATTTTGATCCAGCAAACCCTAGCAAAACGCCTACTCATATTTATCCTGAATGGTATTTTTTGTGGCAGTATGAAATTTTACGCGGCTTTTTCTTTGATATTCCGCTAGGCTTTATGACGCTAAAAGCAGCAGATATTGGCTCGCTAGCAATGGCTTTTGCTGGAATTTCACTGATTTTTATGCCGTTGTATGATAGAAGCGATGTAGTAGCACCAGCTCATAAGCGCCCTGGCTTTTTTATCTGGTTTTGGCTTTTGGTGATTGATCTTATTGTGCTTACTATTTATGGGAAATTGCCACCTGAGGGCATAAATAATTATATTGGCTTTGTGGCATCGCTTGGATTTTTGCTATTGCTTTTAGTGGTTTTACCGCTTGTTAGTATTGCTGAGCGCAAAAAAGCTAGTGGAGGCGCAAAATGAAAGAACTAACCGCATTTATTATAGTAGTTGCTGTAACGGCTCTTATTTATATAGGTGTTGAGCCTTATGCGCATTTTGTGATGAATCCACATGTAGAGCCTGCGCAATTTAATTTTGTCAAAGCAGATGATGAAATGAAAGATGAGAGCATTAAGAACTTTTGGAGTGAGGTTAATGCTATTGATTTAAGCAAGGGTGATGCAGCGCGTGGTGCTGAGATAATCCAAATGGCAGGCTGTACTGGTTGCCACGGTATTAAAAAAGCTGGCATCGATAACCCTATGGACCCTAAAACATCAGTAAGCGGATTAAGCGTAGCGCCTGCTGATTTGAGTAATATCGCTTATCTTTATGATGAAAAATTTCTAGCTGGATTGATTAAAGATCCTGCCAAGGCTATGAAATTAACACATAAATTTAATGATGAAAATCCATTTGAAATGCCAGCGTTTTTTGGTGCGGGTGGCGATTTAAATGAAGAAATTGCCGATATAGTGGCGTATTTAAAAAGTATCGCGCCAAAAACTATGAGCGATGATGCGGTATTTAAAGAAGCTTGCGTGCGCTGCCATGATATGAAATATGCAAAAATGTATCCTGCTGGTAATAAAAAAGAAATAAGCAAATATTTAGGCACTACACCTCCTGATTTGTCTATGTATATTCGCAGCCGCAGCACGCAGTATTTAAATGATTTTATTAACGATCCGCAAAAAATGCTTGCTGGAACGGCTATGCCACGCGTGGGACTAAAAGACAGCACGCAAAAACAAGTGCTTAGCTTTATGAGTGCTACTGGCGATAGTAAAAAAGAAGAGCGCGAAAGTTTAGGATATTATTTGATGGGATATTTTTTGATTCTTGCGATATTTGCTACGCTGTGGAAACGCAAAATTTGGGAAAAATTACATTAAAATTTCAGCTTTAAGCGCTTTGGTTTAGGCAAATTTTACTTGCTTGCTAAATTAGCAAGCAAGTTTATTTTAAATTAAGCATTTTATTTTTTAATTAAAATTTTAAAATTTATAATCTTAAATTTTAAAATTTACAATCTCAAATTTTAACCACCAGCGACAAAACTAACTACTTCAAAACGCATATTATTTTGTAGTTTAAACTCCTGCCATTTTGAGCGTGAAATGATGATTTTGTCGCATTCAACGGCGATTTTATCTAAATTAAATCCTTGCGTTTTTAAAAGTTCATTTAGTGTTAGTGCTGTTGTGGTAATGGGCGCTGAATTGATGAATACTTGCATTTTTGTCCTTTTTTAGCCTAATTTTAGCGCAATTTTTGTATAATCGGCCATTTTTTTTATAAAGTGATAAAATGAAAAATAAAGCTATGTTACTTAAAATGCTACAAATGCAGCAACGATTAAATGATGAAACTAACGGCATCGGCTGGGAGAATGGATTAAGCAAAGAAGGCAAGCTGATAAATTGGCGGCGTTGTATTTATATGGAGTGTGCGGAGTTAATTGATAGTTTTGCGTGGAAGCATTGGAAAAACATCACTACGCAAGTAAATACGCAAAATGTAGCCATTGAGATTACAGATATTTGGCATTTTGTGATGAGTTTGATTTTAGAAGCAAATAAAGCAAGGCAAAGCCTAGATGCCCTAACTGATGAAATAGCCGCAAACAGAGCATTTTTGGAGTTTTGTAAGGAAGCTTATAATATAAACGCTTATAATCAATATGAGATTATGAATGAAATTGAACTTTTAATTCATCAAACAAGTATCCCAAGCATTGATTTTGCCGTGCTTTTAAGTAATTTTTTTGCCTTGGCGTTAAAATGCGGTGTAAATTTAAAAACGCTTTTTAATAATTACATAGGCAAAAATGTCTTAAATAAATTTCGCCAAGATCACGGCTATAAAGATGGTAGCTATAAAAAAATCTGGGCTGGGCGCGAGGATAATGAAATATTAAGCGAAGTGCTTATAAATATGCTTAAAAAGCCAAATTTTGAAATTGATGAAATTTATTTGGCCTTAGAGCAAGCTTATAAAAACGCTTAATGAAAGATGAAATTTTGAATACTTTAAAGGATTTTAAGGCTATAAAAACCTCCACAGAAGCTAAAAAAGATGATATAAAGGGCGTTTTAAGAGTTTTAAGACTTAGCTTTAATGATTTTTTTACTAAAAAAATGCTTGCTTTGTCAATCTTGCCTTTTTTGTTTTCATCTGCTTTGTTTTTGGCCTTATTGTCGTATTTTGCAAATAACGCACAAAGCAGCGTTTCGCAATGGCTTTTGGGTTTTGGTTTTGTGGCAAATTCTGCTTTTTTAAGCGGGCTGGTTGAAAATATTTTAAATTATGTTTTTTTGCTTAGTTTTTATGTTTTTGGCATTTTTTTTGCTCTTGTGCTATCTGCTTTTTTTTCTAGTGTGCTGGCTGGGTTTTTTACGCCGATTATTAGCAAAGATATAAACGCAAAATATTATAAAAAGGATATTTTAAAAAGCGTAGGTGCTATTAGTTTGATTAAAATTTACGCCCTTGTGCTTTTAAAATTTGTTTTGTTGTTGCTATGTGCTTTGTGTGTGTTTTTTGTGCCGATGCTTAATTTAATAGCTTTTAATATGGCGTTTTTTTATCTTTTTTATAAATTTATGTTTATAGATGTAAGTTCTGCTTGTGCTAATGAAGATGAGTTTTACGCTCTTATTAGCAGTGGTAGCACCTTTTGGTTTAAGCTAATAGCTTTTGGCTTTTATTTGTTGTGTTTGGTGCCTTTTTTGGGTTTATTTTTACAGCTGTATTTTGTGTCTGTTTTTTCGCATTTAATTTTTATAAGGTTACAAAAGTGAAAAGCATATTATTTTACTTGTTTTTATTAGCTCTTTGTGCGACTATGTATTTTAGTGGTAAAGTTACGCCTATTATATATGGTGTTTGTATATTTTTATATGCTATGAGCGTGCTTAATTCTAGTTTTAAGCTAATTACTGGTATAGATGTTTTTCTTAAAAAAATGACAAAAACGCGTTTTAGTGCCTTTGCTTTTGGTTTTGGGACTTGCACTTTGATGCAATCAAGCGGGCTAGTTAGCGTGCTGGCAATTTCATTTTTAAGCGCTGGGCTTATTAGTTTAGTAGCTGGGCTTGCGATAATTTTTGGCGCAAATTTAGGCTGTTTAACTGGTGGCTGGCTAGTAGCAGCTGTGGGCTTAAAAATAGACATAGCCGTGTATGCTACGCCGATGATAATTGTTGGGCTATTTTGTTCTACTTCAAGCACAAAAGGCTTAAAGGGTTTTGGGCTATTTTTATTTAGTATAGGCTTGCTTTTTATGGGTATTCACTATATGAAAAGCGGTTTTGATGATATTAAAAAAACAATAGATTTAAGTCAATATGCTATGAGTGGCGTTGCTGGTTTATTGGTGTATTTTTTGATTGGTATAATCATCACAATGATAATGCAAAGCTCACACGCTACAATAACCCTAGCCATCACAGCCCTAAGTGCTACACAAATTAGCTATGAAAACTCAGTAGCCATTGTAATAGGCTCAAATGTAGGCTCTACCATAATGGCGATAATTGGCGGAATAAGCGCAAATATCGAAGGTCGCAAGCTAACAGTAGCGCATGTGATTTTTAACTTCACCACGGCGATTTTAATGCTTATTTGTGTGAATTTCTTTTTATGGCTTACTGATTATACTGCTGTTTTGATGAATATAGATAGTAATGATTACACAATGAAATTAGCGATATTTAATAGCTATTTTCAAATCCTTGGTGTGTTGATATTTTATCCTTTAACTAGCGTGATGGCAAAAATGCTAAATAAATACATAGTCGCCAAAAAAGAACGCTCAAAAATCTCAACTGCCATTTATCTAACAGACGAAGCATTAAAATTTAGCGATTCAGCTTTAAATGTGCTAGTAAAAGAGCTAGGTCATTTGTATGATAATGCTAGCTCAATCATCGCAAAATCCATCTCAATCTCAAAATCCGATATCAATAGCACCCAGCCAATAGGCGAGGTAATAGCACAACGAAACCGCGCTATGGATATAAATTTTGATGAACTTTATAATAACCGCTTTAAAGCAATTTATAATGAAATTATAGAATACGATATAGAAGCCACGCAAAATGCCAAACCAGAAGATGTAAATAAATTTATGGATATTAGGCGTTTAGCGCTTATCTTGGCTGAAACTTTAAAAGACATTAAAAACTCTCAGCCAAATTTTTATCGCTTTATAAACAGCCAAAACAAAGACGCAAAAGAAGCTTATGATAAATTGCGTGTTAAAATTTTATTTGGTTTGCGAGCAGTTTATGAGGCGATAAATGCTCCGCTTGATGAAAATGGAGATTTTGATACAGACGAAAAACTCAAATCCTTAGATCAATTAACCCAAATGCTAGAATATGAAGAATTACACCTTGATGTTTTATTGCGCGATAAACGCATTTCAGGTAGTATTGCTACTTCTTTAATGAATGATACCGCTCTTGTTAGATCAAGCGTGAAATTATTAAAAGAGGTTGTGGTGGTGCTTAAAAAATACCAAACGCCAGCAATTAAGCTAATAGATGAAGTTGATCCAAGCAAGAAAGCACAAACTGGCCAAGAAAAACCAGCGAAAAATTAAATCTAATTTATCTAGTAATTAAAATTTGCTAGATAAATTTTAAAATTTAGCAAATTTATGGCGTAATAATTTAAGGTTAAACTAAATGCTTTTTAATTCTTTTGAGTTTATATTTGTTTTTTTGCCTATAATTTTTATTTTATATTTTGGCTTGGCTAAGCTTAGATTAATTAAGCTTGCAACGGCTGTTTTAACCATAGCTTCTATTGTTTTTTATGGATATTGGAATTTTATTTATGTGCCTTTGATTGTGGCTTCATTTACTTTTAATTTTTTCATCGGTCAAAGGCTGTGCGAGCAGGTTAAAAACTCACAAAAAAAACATAAAAGCTTGCTTGCTTTTGGCATAATTTCTAATATCGCGCTTTTGTGTTATTATAAATATACTGATTTTTTTATAGAAAATTTTAATGGGATTTTTGGTGCTGATGTGCCGCTAATGCATATAGTTTTGCCACTTGGGATTAGCTTTTTTACCTTTACGCAGATTGCATTTTTGGTCGATTGCTGGCGTGGTTTTGTAAGAGAAAAAAGCTTTATAAATTATGCTTTATTCGTTACTTATTTTCCACATTTACTAGCTGGTCCTATAATCCATCATGCTGAAATGATGCCACAATTTGCAAATCTACGCCGTAAAAAAATTCACTACAAAAACATAAGCATAGGCCTTTTTTTATTTTCTATGGGTTTGTTTAAAAAAGTTTGCGTGGCGGATTTTTTTGCGCATTTTGCTAATTACGGCTTTGATAGCGCTAGTAATTTAAGCCTGCTTGATGCTTGGGTAAGCTCGCTTTCATATACTTTTGAGTTATATTTTGATTTTAGCGGATATACTGATATGGCAATAGGAATATCATATATGTTTAATATAGTTTTGCCTCTAAATTTTAATTCTCCATATAAAGCTACAAATATAGGTGATTTTTGGCATAGATGGCATATGACGCTTTCGCGCTTTTTAAGGGATTATATTTATATACCATTAGGCGGTAATCGTGTGGGCGAGGCTAGGCTTTATGTTAATTTATTTTTGGTGTTTTTAATAGGCGGTATTTGGCATGGAGCTGGCTGGACCTTTGTGATTTGGGGTTGTATGCATGGAATTGGCATTGTTATAGCGCGTTTTTATAGCTTGCATTTTGGCAAAATGAATAAAATTTTAGCTTGGTTTATTACATTTAATTTTGTAAATATCGCTTGGGTATTTTTTAGAGCTAATGATATAAATAGTGCATTTAAGGTGCTTGGCGCGATGTTTAGCTTAGAAAATGGATTTAGTTTAAGCACTGATTTTATAGCTAAAATCAATGATAGCCTTAGTATTTTGGTGTATTTTATAAATAATAAATTAGTTAGTGCTAGTGGAGTGTATAACTTTATTTGGGTGCATAGTTTTATTTTTGCTTTATTTTTTATAATTTTTTTAGCGGTTTTACTAGCTAAAAACTCGCAAGAGCTAGTGCTAAAAGCAGGTTTTAGCAAAAAAACTATGCTTTGGATTTGGATTATGCTAGCCCTTGTGTTTTTATCTAGTAGAGATGCTGGCGTAAGTGCGTTTTTGTATTTTAATTTTTAGGATAAATAATGAAAAAATATAAAAAATTTGTTCTAAATTTTATTTTAATTGGGCTTATTTTGGCGATTTTATTGCCTTTGTATTTTATGGGGATTGGATATTTAGCGGGGCTGGATTATTTTGATGAGCTTTATGCAAATAAAATAATTACGCTAGAAAATAGTAAGGATAAAAATAGAATTTTAATCGATGCAGGCTCAGGCACGAGATTTAGCATAAATGCCCGTGATATAGAAAAAGAGCTTGGGATTTTTACTATAAACTTAGGCGATTATGCAGGCGTGCCACTTGAATACAAAATCCCTAGATTAGCAAAAACCGCGCACAAAGGCGATTTAATCATCTTGCCACTTGAATATAAATATTATTTAGATGATTTTACCACAAAGCCTGTGGTTGAAAGCTTATTAAGCGGGCATTATAATACTTATTTTTCTTATTTTTCTTTATTTGAAAAAATCAAAATAGCTTATTCTTTTTCTTTAATAGACAACGCCCAAAGCTTTAAAAAAGCCAAAAAAAATCTAAAAATGCTAATGAAAGATGAAAATTTTAGTTTGAAAAAAGCTAATTTAACCGGCATTGATGATTTAATAAAAACTAGGGGAGATTTTGATTATGATGAAAAAAATTTCCCACCCGGAGCTGATGTGAAAATCCCTTGCTTACAATATCTTTTTAAAAATGATTTTAAGGGCAAAATCGATGAAAAATTTATAAAAAATTTAAAAGATTTACAAACTTTAAGCCAAAAAACCGGCGCAAAGGTGGTTTTTACTTATCCTAATGTAAATGGCAAGGCTTGTTATGATTTTAGCCTTGATGGCGGGGCTGAGTTTAAAGAGTTTTTAGATGATATTAAAATTTTAGTTAGAAGCTATGGCTTTGATTTTATAGGCGATTATAAAGATAGCTATTTTGACGATCCAGATAAATATATGCTCGATACGCAATACCACTTAAATAAAGCAGGCAGGGCGTTGCGCTCAGCCCAGCTTGCAAAAAGCATTAAAATTTACCTTAAAGGACAAAAATGACTTATATGAATGATTACTCAAAGGAAATTTTTAAAGATCCAATTACTCTTAGAAGAAAGTTGGCTTTATTTTTAGGCACGCCAGAAAAAGTAGAAACTTACGCGCAAGCTTGTGAGAAATTTTTTGCTAAAAGCGGTGGAGTTGGCATCGTATTTGGTGCTACTTGGTCGTGGTGGGGATTTTTTATGGGCTGGCTTTGGGCGCTTTATAGAAAGCAATACATCTTTGCCCTTGTGATATTTTTTCTAAATCTAATGCCAATTGTTAAAGCCATTTTTAAGCTGTTTTATCGCCCAAGCATAATGGCTTGAAGTGCTTGAAATCGCATAGCTTGCAAGGCTTGAAGTAAGCGTGAAAGCAAAATGAGCCTTTGTAAATAAGGCTTTTTCGCTGAGCCTGCTTATCAGCTTTAAAACGCGCTCGTGGCTTTGTTTTAAGCTCGCATAAGCCTCGTCAAAGCTTGTGTTTTGGTGCTTTTGCCACAGCTCAATGTTGAGTTTAGGATAGGTTCTAAAATTATAAGGGCTTGGAAGAAATGGCGTGATTTTGGGCTTTGGCAAGGCATTTTCGCCCTTAAATTCAAGATTGTTTGTGATGAAATTTTCAAGCATTTTGCTCCACTCATAAAGGTGTATGAGTATGTCGCGGGCGTTTTTGTCGCGCACATTTTTGGGCAGGGCGTTTTTAAAATCGCTTTTTAAAAGCTCTTTTGGCGTGCTGTCTAAAAGCGCGCAAAGCTTGGTAAATTCATCATTTGCGGCTTTGATTAAATCGCTTTTGTTTGTGGGGCGTGGCACAAGCTGTCCTTTTTTGTAAAAATGAAAAAGGCATTATAACTAAATTTGCACGAAAAATTTAAAGCAAAGCTCCAAAATCAATTATTTTAATTTTTTGTGCTTTATAATAAAGGTGTTACAGGCTTTAAAAGCGTGCTTTGTGGTGTCTTTGCGACAAAAATTTAAAAATTTTTTACAAATTTATCAAAATTTTTAAATTTTTAACCTTTTCTTATACATTTTAAGCTATTATTTTTTTGTTGGTTTGGCAAAATTTCCTTGCTAAATCGCATTAAAATGATAATTTTTGATAGCAAAGAGCAGGGTGTATTTGTGATGAATGCTAAATTTTATGAAATTTAAAAATTATTTTAGCTTGTTTTAAAATTTTAAAATTTAGCCTGCTTTAATTTAAAATTTCACAATACAGCCCAGTATCTGTGCTAACCATTTTATGGATTTTAAATTTTAACATTCATTGCCTTTATAAAAATTAGCCAGTATTTTAGAAAAAAAACAAATAGCAACAAAAACGCGATATTTTAGAGTTTAAAATTTTAATTTAGGATTTTTCATTTTGCGCTTTTAACTGACCGCAAGCTGCGCTAATATCAAGCCCTTTGCTTTGTCTAATCGTGCAAGTTAGCCCCTTTGCTTGTAAAAAATCCCTAAAATCTTGCGCGTTTTTTAGGCTAGGGCGCCTAAACTCGCTGCCTTCGTGTGGATTAAAAAGTATTAAATTAACCTTTGCTTTAATGCCATTTAATAATCCCAAAAGTGCCTTAGCATCGCAAATGCGGTCATTTACGCCACCAAGCAGCAAATACTCAAACATCACGCGCTTTCGCATATCTATTGGAAACTCGCGCACAGCTTGTATGATAGCTGCGATATTGTAGGCTTTATTGATTGGCATTAGGCTTTGTCTTAGTTCATCATTTACAGCATGAAGTGAAATGGCCAAAAGCACGCCCAAATCAAGCTCACCTAGCTTTTTAATCTGGCTTGCAAGCCCGCTAGTGCTGATGGTTTGGCGTCTAGGGCTAATTGCAAGAGCGTCATTGTGTTTTAAAATTTCTATGGCTTTTGTTAGATTTTCTAAATTATCCAAAGGCTCACCCATACCCATATATACGATATTTACGCGCCGTTCATACGCGATGGCATTTTCGCGTTTGATTTTTAAAATTTGCCCTACAATCTCACCAGCACTTAAATTTCTTACAAAGCCACCTTTTGCCGTGTAGCAAAACGCACAGCCCATTTTACAGCCTACTTGCGAGCTAACGCAAATGGTGTAGCGTTTGTGGCGCATAAGCTTGCCATTTTCATCAATAATCTCATCTTTCATCGGCAAAAGCACGCTTTCAATGCATTTGCCATCTTTTAATTTAAAAAGATATTTTTTCGAGCCATCATTGCTTTGCTGGCATTTTACAGGCTCTACGCTATCGATGTAAAAGGTGTTTTGTAAATTATTTTTTAATGCGTTGTTTAGATTTGTCATCGCGCTAAAATCATTTACACCTTTTTTATAAATCCATTCAAATACTTGCTTAGCGCGAAATTTTGGCTCTTTTAGCTCGTTGATAAAATAATTTTCAAGCTCATTTAAGTTAAAATCTAAAATATTTTTCATTTTCTTGCTCTAAATAATTTTTTAAAATTTCTATGGCTTTTGCGTGATTTGCCAAAAATTGCTCGTGCGCGTTATTTTCGCAATAATTACTAGCGCAAAACACGCCCTCGCATTCTAAATTAAAAGCCTTTGCGACCTCGCACACAGCGTAGAATTCCATATTTTCAGCCACTAAGTTTATTTGGCTAAATTTTTTAGCTATATTTAAATCTTTGCATATAAAATTTGATGAGTTTATTGCGGAATTTTGCTGATTTTGTGCGGAGATTATGGGCGAATAAGACAGATTTAAGAGCGCTGAAATTTCAATATTTGTGGCGTTTTGGCTTTTGATTATGCTAAAAAGTTCTTTGCTTTTATCATAAAGTCCGCAAGTGCCGATAAATACAAGCTTTTGTGGCAAGTGCTTTTGCGTGGCTAAAAATTTGCTTAAATTTATACTAGCATTTATCAATCCTATGCCACAAGTAAAAGCATTTTCAAAGCTCTCAGCCCCGCCAGCACACACATAAAGCACGCTCATAAACGCACGCTCACGCCATTTTGGTTTAGATAATTTTTTAAATCTTTGATTTTTATTTGTTTGTAGTGAAAGATACTAGCAGCTAGTGCGGCATCTGCGCCATTTTTAAAAGCATCTAAAATATGCTCCATTTTGCCAGCTCCGCCACTTGCGATTACTGGAATTCTTAGCATTTGTGATATTTTTTTGGTGATTTTTAAATCAAAACCAGCCTTTGTGCCATCAGCGTCCATTGAGGTTAATAAAATTTCGCCAGCGCCTAAATTAGCCACCATTTGCGCCCATTTACAAGCATCAAGGCCAGTATCAGTGCGCCCGCCGTGAATGAAAACATTGTATTTTTCATCTGCGCTTGCTTTTACATCTATTGCAACCACTACGCATTGTGAGCCAAATTTTGCCGCTGCTTGTGTGATTAGCTTTGGGTTTTTGATGGCGGCTGAGTTTAGGCTGATTTTATCACAGCCAGCATTTAAAAGGCGCGAAATATCATCTAAGCTAGCTATGCCGCCGCCAACTGTTAGCGGTATAAACAGCTCTTTGGCTACATTTTCAACTATATCTAAAATAGTTTTGCGCTCTTCAAAACTTGCTGTAATATCTAAAAAACATAGCTCATCAGCACCTTCTTCATTGTAGCGTTTTGCTACTTCTACTGGATCGCCAGCGTCTTTTAGCTCTATAAAATTTGTGCCTTTTACCACGCGGCCATTTTTTATATCTAAGCAAGGAATAATGCGTTTTGCAAACATTTTCTACTTTCAAATAGCATAAAAATGATTAAATTTTAAAAATCTTCTTCTTCATCGCTGCCATCGTTGTATTCGTAATCGTCATCATCATAATTATTGCTTTTATGGCCATCGTCCCAGCTGCTATAATCATCATCATAGCCTTCATCAAAGCCATCTTTTTCTTCTTCAAAACCTTCAAAATCATCATCAAAATTTCTCATTTTCTCCCCTTATTTAATAAAATAAACTCTTCATTTTCATAGCTATAAACTTCACCAGTTTGAATTATATAATGCCAGCCATAAATGCGTAAAAGCCCGTTTTTTTCGCGTTCATTGACCTGCGGATAAGTGCGGATATTTTCCATACTTTGAAGCACACATAGCCTCTCAGTTAGCCAGCCACGCTCATCAACTGATGAATTGGAGTTTAAAATTTCGTTCTTTACTTCATTTAATTGCTCCAACCAGCGCGCAACTGATGGCATATTTTGTAATTTTTTATCATCATAAATCGCCGCACAGCCATTACAATCACTATGCCCGCAAATAACGATATTTTCAACTTCAAGCGACATTATTGCATAAACAATAGCCGAAGTGCTTGCTAAATATTCATCTTTTAAGCGGTATTTTGGGACGATATTTGCGATATTTCTTACCACAAAAAGCTCGCCCGGCAAGGTGCTAGTAATTAAGCTTGGCACCACGCGCGAATCAGAACAGCCTATAAAAAGCGTGTGCGGATTTTGGCTTTTGCTTAGGTTTTTAAAAAGCTCTTTATACTCGCTAAAACCAGAATGCATAAACTTTATCGCACCTTCAATAATCGACATTTAATCCCCTATTTGCTACAAAAATGCGAAATTATAGCAAGATAAATAAATAAAATTTCAAAATTTCGCTAAAAATTTTTTGTGATTTTCTTACTAAAAAAAATAAATTTTAACTTTATACTTACAAATTTTAAGGGGTGAAAATGAATGAGCAAAATCCAAGACGGAGTTTTTTTAAAGCAGCTTGCGTGTTGGCGCAAGCACTTTTTTAACGCCAAAACCGCAATTAAACGCAAGGCAAAATTTAAAGTCACAAAGTTTATGGAGCGATGGAGTTAAAAAAGCAAATAAAGCATTAAAAAAATAGCCAGTATTTAGGCAAATTTTAAATGATTGAAGGTGAAATTTTAAGTTAAAAGCAAGCTAAAAAATATTTTTTTAAAAATGTTACGATTTTACACAAATTTAAAATTTTGTTTTATAAATTTTCACTTTTTATTACATAATGATTTAAAAATCAGCTACAATCGCTCAATTTATCCAAAAAGGGGAGAATATGCAACAACATACTTCGCCTGTGGATTCTAAGACAAACTTAGTGCAAATCTACGGGCTAATTTTTGGTGTTTTGGGGGCGATTTTAACTTATTATTTAATGCCCTCAAATGCCGGTGAAATCGCTCAAGCAGCAGCTGGTGCTAAAAAGCTAAATACAGATGGGCTAGCGATTGTGGCTGCTGTGTCTGTGCTAATGGGCATTTGGTGGATGACAGAGGCCATTGCTTTGCCAGCAACTGCGTTATTGCCAATGGTGTTATTTCCGCTACTTGGCGTGGATGCTTTTAAGAGCGCGGTTGGGCCATATGCTAGTGATACGATTTTTTTATTTATGGGCGGATTCGTGCTTGCTCTTGCTATGCAAAAATGGAATTTACACATAAGAATCGCCCTTGGTATCGTGCTTTTAGTAGGGACTAGTCCTAGGCGTTTGGTGGCTGGGTTTATGATAGCTACTGGCTTTGTATCTATGTGGGTTAGCAATACAGCAACGGCTGTGATGATGTTGCCCGTTGGATTAAGCGTGCTTTATTTGGTGGCTAAACTCACCGGCAAGCAAATTCCACAATCAGCTAGCGTGGATTCTCAAACCATACTTGAAGATAGTGCCGTAACCCAAAGCGTCCAAGGTGGCGTGATAAATACAGCATTACATGGCGGCGATGATATGGTTCAAGAAGTAAAAGATAAAACCTCGGCTTACACTTCAAATTTTGGAATTTCACTAATGCTTGGCATTGCTTATGCAGCTAGTCTTGGTTCGCTTGGGACTTTAATTGGCACTCCACCAAATGCGATTTTAGTCGGCAATATGAAAGAAATGGGCGTAGATATTGGCTTTGGGCAATGGATGATAATGGGCGTGCCACTTAGTATTGTAATGCTTGGGGCGTGCTGGGCTTTATTAGTTTATGTGCTTTTTCCGCCTGAAATAAATGAAATACCAGGCGGGCGCGAAGTTATTAAAAAAGAATTACAAAAACTTGGAGCATTTAGCACAGGCGAGAAATTAGTCGCTGTGATTTTTGTGCTGGCTGCTTTTAGCTGGGTGTTTTTGGGCGTTATTTTAAAATATTATGGCATTAAAATAGCTAGTTTGGACTCAATAATTGCGATGAGCGTGGGAATCTCTCTTTTTATAATACCAGCAAATAAAAGTGGCGAGCGTTTGATTGATTGGGCTACGGCTAAGCATTTGCCTTGGGATATATTATTGCTTTTTGGCGGTGGTTTGGCACTTTCAGCTCAGTTTAGCAAAACTGGTCTTTCATTATGGATAGGCGAGCAAGTAAGTGCGCTAAGTTCGATGCCGATGATAGTTATTGTGCTTGCGGTTACTGCTCTTGTAATTTTCTTAACAGAAATAACCTCAAATACCGCCACAGCCGCAGCTTTTATACCAGTGATTATTGGCGTTGCTACTGGGCTTGGATACACAGAGCATAATGTTTTATTATTTACAATTCCTGTGGCACTAGCAGCTACTTGCGCTTTTATGCTGCCTGTGGCTACCCCGCCAAATGCCATTGCTTATGGTTCTGGGTATATGAAAATTTCACATATGGTAAAAGCAGGATTTTGGCTAAATTTAATTAGCATAGCTTTGATTACGCTTGTTGTGATGACAATAGGCGCAAGTGTGTTTAATCTATCGTATTAAAATTTTAATGAAGTTAAACACGCATACTAAAAATGAGACTTTTGTGAGTCTATTTGATATAGGTGATATAAAATCAAACCAAAAAGCTGAATTTTTAAACCTGCAAAATACAAAAACATTGACAAAAAGCAAAAATTTAGGGCAGGTTTTTACTCCGCCTTTTGTTGTGGATTTAATGCTTAAAATGCCCCAAAACAAAGCCCTTTGCGGACGCAAAATTTTAGAAGCAGGTTGCGGGGACGGGGCTTTTTTAACGGCACTTGCAAGGCGTTATGCGAGCGAGTTTTTAGAGAATTCAAAAGATTTAAAACGCTTAAAATTTGAGTTAGAGACAAATTTAATCGGTGTTGAGATTGATACTGAAATTTTAAGCAAATGCCACGAGAATTTAGACAAGGTAGCAAGCGAATTTGGCTTAAAAAATGTCGCGTGGAATTTACAAAATGGCGATTTTTTGGAGCTTTATGAAAACTACAAAGCCCAAATCGACTTAATCATCGGCAATCCGCCCTACATAAGAGTGCATAATCTTAACGAAAATGCCCGCAAATTCACGCGCGGGGGAATGAGTGATTTGTTTTTAATCTTTTTTGAGCTTGGTTTTGAGTGCCTAAAAAAGGGCGGCGAGCTTGTTTTTATCACACCTAGTTCGTGGCTAAATAGCAAGGCTGGGGCGAGTTTGCGTAGGCAAATTTGTGCCGAAAAAAATCTTACTCAAATCATAGACTTTTCGCACGAAAAAGTGTTTGATAAAATCACCACTTACAGCCTTATCAGCGCTTTTAAAAAGGGCGAAAAAAGCGAATTTGTAGAGTGTGGCGAGTTTGCAAATGGCGAAATTTTGAAAAAAAGAAAAATCGCTTATGAAAATCTTTTTTTACCGAGTGGAGAGATTTTTTTGGGCGAGGCGAAATTTAAAAAAATCCTAAATTTAAAGCCTTTGGCTGTGAAAAACGGCTTTGCCACGCTTTGCGATGCGTTTTTTTTCGGCGATTTTAGCGGCTTTGCTTACCCAAAAATTCGCGCTTACAAGGCTTCAAATGGCAAATGGTGCGAGTGCATTTACCCTTATGATGAAAATGGCGTTTTCATAAAGCCAAGCGGTGCGATTTTAAAGCGTTATGATGAGTATGAAAAACGGCTTAAAAGCAGGGATTTGCGCGGTGCAAGCTGGTTTGAATTTGGGCGCAGTCAAGGACTAAAAGACACGCACAAGCGCAAAATCGCCTTTAACACGCTTATCCGCGAGCTTAAAGACTTGCGAATTTGTGAAGTTAAGGCTGGCGAGGGCGTTTTTGGCGGGCTTTATTTGGCAAGTGATTTGCCCGTAGAGCATTTTGAAAAAGCCTTACGAAATGATGAATTTTTAGGCTTTGTGCGAAGTTTAGGCAAATACAAAAACGGCGGTTATTATACCTTTTCAAGCACTGATTTGGGACGATTTTTAGCCTATAAATTTGGTGCGTTTTGATGAGTAAAAGGATAAAAGATGAGTTTAAATGAAAACTTTCTAGCTACGCTTACAAGGGCATTTGAGACATATTTGCAAACGAGTGCAAGAAGCAACGAAAAACTTAAAATTTTGCACGCTAAAATCGCAAGCGATTTAGCCCAAAAACTTGGCAACGAATTTGAAATAAAGTCCTATGGCGTGGGCGATGGCAAGGAAGAAAGCCTTGTTGGGAGATATTATGATAAAGCGGTGGATATTTCTGTGCTGCAAAATGGTGCTGGGCGTGCTGGCGTGGCGGTGAAATTTGTGATGAGTAATTACGCGCAAAATGCGAATAATTATTTTGAAAATATGCTGGGCGAGACGGCAAATTTGCGCTCAAATGGTTTGCCGTATTTTCAAATTTTAATCGTGCCTGAGAGTATGCCATATTTTGAAAAAGACGGCAGCATAGGTAAGATTGAGGAATTAACAGATCATCATTTGGAGAAATACCTTAACTTGTCCCAAGATGATGTGGGGAGATTTTTTCACATACCAAACAACACATTGCTTGTGGTAGTAAAGCTGCCCAAATTTAGCCACGCGCAAGATAAGGACGAGTATAAAGCCCTTTGCAGCGGACAGGCTTTGCAATACTCGCAAAAATTTAAGGCTGAATTTGAAAACAAAAATTCAGCAAATTTTGAAGGAAGCGTGATTTTTAATGATTATGAAAGATTTTTAAACAAACTTTATCATAGCGTTTTAGCCCTTTAAGAAAAGCAAGGGAATAAAAAATTTATTTTAATCTGCTAGAATGAGACATTAGTAAGATGATACAAATTTTTAAGTTATAAAATAAAAATTAACAAACGCAATAAAATTTTACAAGCAAAATTTTATTGTATTATTTGGCTAAATTTTGCTACAATCATGGATTTTTCAAGGACACAATATGAAATATGAAGGCTATGTTCAACTACACAATTGCTATGATTTATTTCCTAGGCTTGAAAAGGATTTTGTAGAATTTGCTAAGGTTGCCCTAGAAGTAGAAGAAAAGCATGTAGATCCTTATGAGCTTGAAGATGCGATGAAACTTGTATTTCATAATATCATCAAGGGCGTAAGCGATAAAACGCTAGTTATAGATGTGCTTTTAAAATGCTTTAATGATAATGATATGTTGGCGAAATTTATTACCACAGCTGCGATGTTGCGTTTGGTTAATCACTTTGCTCGTATGATAAATGAAGAACGCCCTGAAATGATGCATAATATAGTAAATATGACAAATGCGGTTCAGGCTTTTGGCGTGGAATTTGGCTTTATTAAAGAAGATGAGATTATAAGAAAAGAAATTATAGAAGATGAAAAGCCATTAGCAAATACCATAACCTTAGATGGCGGATTAAATTTATACGGCGATATGTTTGCTGAGCTTAAAAAAGCTAAGAACAAAAATGCAAATGTAGTGTTTTTAAATCTGTATAAAGGTGTGCCGATAAAAAGCAAAAGCAAGATTATTAAAATCGAAAAAAACGGCGTTACTTTTAGTATTAGCCCTTTACAACTTGAAGCTATTAAAAAAGAAGGCTATGCTTATATAATCCAAGATAAAAATATCACCGCAGGCATTCAAGCTAAAATCGCTAATATCAACCTAGCAGCGCGCACCATAACGCTTGATGATTTTTCTCGTAGCACAAAAAATTACGCCCTAATGCGCCGTTATCCGCGCGTTCATCCTAATAGAGCAATTTCAGCAAAACTTTTTGGCCCTGAAAATACAATGATTACCGGTAAAATCTATGATATTAGCGAAGGCGGCATAGGTATAGTTAGCACGCAAGAATCCACTTGGTCAAGCGGCGAAGAATTAAAAGCTACTTTTAGCTTAGATATGGGCGGATCTAGGATGGATATTACGCTTTTTGTGGTTTTGGTGGTGGCTTTGAATTATCAAGGTGCGATGAGGTATTGTTGTAAGGTGGCAAAACCACAACCAATGGTTCAAAATATAACGAAATTTTGTGATATGCGCATTAGACAAACCATCGAAGAATTATGCAATAATGCTCAAAATTAAGGCTAGTTAATGCGCGCTGATTTATTAAAATTTTTTATTGCTTTTTTTATAGTTTTATTAATTGATCAAGCTATTAAATGGCTTTTTTTACACGGATTTGCTTATCAAGGTTCTTGGTTTGATTTAAAATTAGTTTATAATAAAGGCGTGGCGTTTTCGTGGTTTGCCTTTTTGGGCGAATATCTTAAAATCATACAAACCGCACTTGTTTTTCTTATTTTTGGTTATTTATTAGGCCAAAAGCAAATGTTAGCACGCTTTAAGATCGAACTTGGCATAATTTTAGGCGCTGGGGTATCAAATGTGATCGACAGATACATGCATACAGGCGTGGTGGATTATTTTTACTGGCATAAAGGTTTTAGCTTTGCTGTGTTTAATTTTGCCGATGTAATGATAAATCTAGGCATCGCATTTATTATTTTACGCTTAATTTTTAAAAAATAATAATTTAAAATTTTAAAATTTAATAATTTTTACCACACAAAAGGACAATTATGGATTATTTTTGGCTTAAATTTATACATTATCTAGCCTTTATTTCGTGGATGGCGATGCTTTTTTATTTACCGCGGCTTTTTGTTTATCATGCTGAAAACTTAAATAATGCTGATTTTGTAAAGGTTGTAAAAATCCAAGAGCGCAAGCTATATAATGGCATAGGCTGGATTGCGATGGGAGCTAGTATAGCTAGTGGTTTGGCTATATTTTTTATTTATAAACCAGAGCTTATTCAAATGGGATATTTTCATATTAAATTGCTTTGTGCTGTGCTTTTGGTGGCTTATCATTTTAGTTTAGGGTATTATTTAAGGCTTTTTGCCAAAGATCAATGCCAAAAAAGCGGTAAATTTTTTAGAGCTTATAATGAAATCCCAACTCTTATCATGGCGGTTATAGTTTATGCGATGATAGTAAATGCAAACTCGTAAATTTTAATTATTTATTTAAAGCGATGATTATGAAATCATCGCTAAAAGCAAATTTTAATGTAAGTTTTCGTTTAATTTCACAGCCTTAATGCTTAGAGCGCAAATTATTTGTCCGCTTTGGCTATCTTGGCGCAAATGCAAGCCATTTAGCCCTGCAAGCTCGCGCCCTTTGTAAATCGTGGCGTTAAAATTAAAATTTGGATTGATTTTGGCAAGTTTTTGTCTGTTTTCTTCGCTGATGAAAATTTTTGTCCCTTCAAGCACGGCTACACCAGCATCTACAATACAATCATCGCCTAATGGTATGCCAGTTACGCTATTTGCGCCTAGCAAGCAACGCTCGCCTATGCTGATAGGATTGCCATTTGTCCCACTAAGCACGCCTAAAATGCTAGCACCTCCGCCTATATCGCTACCTTCGCCAACTCTTACGCTGCTTGAAATGCGCCCTTCTACCATTACGCTACCAAGAGTGCCTGAATTAAAATTTATATAACTAGCACCAGGCATCACCACCGTGCCGCTAGCTATATGCGCGCCTAATCTAACCTTGGCGCTATCAAGTATGCGAGTGGTATCGCTACTTGGCACAATATGTGATAAAAAGCGCGGGAATTTGTCGATGAATGCGATATTTGGGTATTTGCCACGCATTTTTAGCTCTATTTCGTTTTTGCGTAAATATTCTAATTCATAAGGCCTGCCATGCTCGTCCCAAGCGAGATTTGGTAAAATTTTAAATGCTCCATCAAGGTTTATCTCTCTTGGTTTTACAAAATTTTTTGATAGCAAATAAAGCTTTAAATACACACTCTCAATGCTTTGTGGCGCGCTATCATCAAATAAAAACACAGCCTTAAAAATAGCCTTTTTATGCTCTTTAATCTCATCAAGCGCAACTTTTAATGCGCGCACATTTGCGTGTGTATCAAGCTCATCAAATAGCGATTCAAAAGGATATAAGGCATCTTTTAATATATTTTTATCAAGCAAAGCCACTACTTCGCTTTGGCTAAAATCAAAACTTACTCCATTTTTCATTAGCGCATTTATTATTACACCAGCACTTACAAAACTGCTCTTATAATTTATCACGCCAAAATTAGCACAAAGCGTCTTGCCATCATCGTTTGGCGTAATTCTTGCTATGCTAAAAGCTAGCGGATCGCGCCAAGTGCTTAGCGCTTTTATATCTTTTGCGATTTCGTTAAAATCTTTCATTTTATCCCCTTTTTTGGCAAATTTTTGGCATATTTTAGCATAAAAATTAAATTTCAATCTTTTTTAGCTACAATGGGCGCTTTTTATTTTAAAATTTGGATTTTATTATGCTTTTTTTACCATTTATAGGTGTTTTGACTGGTTTGATTTCTGGCTTTTTTGGCATAGGTGGCGGCACTGTGCTAGTGCCTATATTGCTTGCGCTTGGCTATGATATTAAAATGGCAATTGGCATTAGCGTTATGCAAATGTTTATTGCTGCGCTTTTTGGAAGCTATTTTAATTACAAAAGACAAAAATTTGAGCTAAAAACCGCACTTTCTCTTGGCTTTGGCGCGCTAATTGGTGGTTCATTTAGCGGGGTTATAGTTTCAAATGTGCCTGAAATTTATCTTAAATTATTGTTGATTTTTACGATTTTTTTAGCGCTTTTACGGCTAATTTTTTCACAAACAAACAAGCAAAACAGCCAAAAAGAGCTACATTTAGCCTTGCTTTTTATTCTCGGGGCTGTTATTGGGGCTGTGGCTATATCAATAGGCATGGGAGGTTCTGTGTTTTTGATGCCGATTTTGGTAGGATTTTTAGGCGTGGATATTAAAAAAGCCGTGTCTTTGGGTTTATTTTTTGTGATTTTTAGCTCTTTTGGTGGTTTGCTTAGTCTTGGGTTTGGGGGTTTTATTGATTATAAGGCTGGCTTGCTTTTAAGTTTTGGCGCGCTTTTTGGCGTGTATCTTGGCACGCTAGCTCATCACAAAATAGACAAAACCACGCAAAAATGGAGTTTAGTAGCACTTAATATAAGTATGCTTGCTTTGCTAGTTTATAATCTTATTGCTTATAAATAATGCTCTAAATTTTAAAATTTGCTAAATTAAAATTTTTATTTTCCATCGCACTTTTTGGTATAATTTGCCATCTTAAAGGGCAAAAATGAAAAACATATTTTTAAACAGCCAAGAACTTGATAAAAGCGCGGTTAATGCGGGTTTGGCTGAGCTGGTTTTACAAGAAAATGCCGCTCGCGCCGTGGCTGATGAAATTAAAAAAAGATTAAAATTTGGCTCAAAAATTGCATTTTTATGTGGCAGCGGAAATAACGCAGCTGACGCTATTGCTTGTGCTAGAATGCTTAGCGGGGATTATGAATGCGTGATTTTTTTGCTTTTTGATAAATTAAATCAAAACGCCTCAACTCAGCTTAACATTGCTAAAAATTATGGTGTAAGCGTGCTTGAAAAAGCAAATTTTAATCAAAACTATAAAGAAAATTTTATAAATTTTAATTGTATTGTTGATGGTATTTTTGGCTCTGGGTTTAATAGGGATTTGGGAGAAGAACTTTGTCAAATAATTAGCGCCGTTAATGAAATAGACGCATTTAAGATAGCTGTTGATGTACCTAGTGGCTTGGATATGAGTGCAAATCCCTCACCGCTGTGTTTTAGGGCGGATCTTTGCGTAAGTATGGGCGCGCTAAAACTCGCACTTTATGGCGATATGGCTAAGGATTTTGTGGGCGAGATCGTGCTTGCAAATCTTGGATTAAGCGAGCAAAATTTTATCAAAACAGCTAGCCAGGGCGATTATTTGCTTGAATTTGCTGATATGTACTTGCCAAATAGAACGCAAAAAAATGTAAATAAGGGCGATTTTGGGCATGCTTTTGTCGTGCGCGGGCAGATGAGCGGGGCGTGCTTGCTTGCAAGTTTAGCGGCGCTAAATATGGGCGCTGGCAAGGTTAGCATTTACAATTTTGATGCCACAATGCTAGCTAATTGCGATGCGCAAATTATGCAAAAATCAAGTTTTGAAGGAGCTAGTGCCGTAGCGTGCGGTATGGGACTTGGCGATGTAAATTTTAATTTTAATGAAATTTTAAGTTTGCCTTGCGTGATTGATGCGGATATGTTTGGGCGCGCGGAGATTTTAAGCTTTGCTAAGAGCCAAAAATGCGTTTTAACACCGCATTTAAAGGAATTTGTAAGTTTGTTAAAATTTACTGGTTTTGGCCAAATTGACATAAAACAAGCGCAAAAAGAAAAATTTGCTCTTGCAAGAGAGTTTAGCTTAAAATTTGCTAGCACGCTGGTTTTAAAGGGCGCAAATACCATCATCGCGCAAAATGGCCGGCTTTATATCTGCGCTCTTGGCACTCAAAAGCTAGCAGTTGGTGGCAGTGGCGATGCCCTAGCTGGCATTATTTTAGCACTTTTGGCTCAAAATTATACTAGCTTAAATGCTGCCATCACAGGCGTTTTAGCTCATGCCAAAACAGCCTTAAACTACGATGGCAACGACTTTTCATTTAGCCCAAATGATATTATAAAAGGATTAAAAAAACTATGAAAACAAAAAAAATTGCCGTGCTTTTTAGCTCAAATGGTTCAAATTTAGAAGCAATTATTAAAAAATTACACAATAAACGCTTCAATGGAACAAAAATTAAAATTTCTCTTTTAATTTGTAATAATAAAAACGCTTTTGGCATAGTAAGAGCGCGTAAATATGGGCTTGAAACCACGATTATTAGCCACGAAAATTTTACTTGTAGGCAAGAGTTTGATAAGGTTTTAGTAGAAAAAATAAAAAGCGCAAATGTAGATTTAGTCGTGCTTGCTGGCTTTATGAGAATATTAACGCCGGTATTTTGTGATAATGTGCGCGCCATAAACTTACACCCTAGCATTTTGCCATTATTTAAAGGCGCAAATGCCATTAAAGAAAGTTTTCAAAGCGATATGCAAATAGGCGGAGTTAGCGTTCATTGGGTAAGTAGCGAGCTAGATAGCGGTAAAATCATAGCTCAACGCAGTTTTAAGCGTAAAAATTGCGATTTTAAATCTTGGGAGAAAAAAATCCACGCCCTTGAACATAAAATTTTGCCAAAAACCATCATAAAATTGCTTTGTAAATAATTTTGGGGCTGATGTGAGCGCAATTTATATAAAATTTAGTATAAATTGTGGCTTTCGGTAAGTTTTAAAATTTAAGCTAAATTATTTTAGATTTGCTTAAATTTTGCTGGTTTGCTAGTTAGAAAGTGCCTAAAAGCTAGTTTGCGTGGCGCTTTGAGCTATTTTAATAAAATGAGCAAATTTTAATTTTTCTTGCTTTTGCTAGATAAATACAAGCAAATAAAATTATAATTTAAAATCTTTTTGTAGTAAATTAAAATTAGGTTAAGTTTAAATTTTTAAGTTTTGTTAAATTTAAAATTTGCTTGAAATAGCTTTGTGGATTTGTTATAAAATCAAGTTATTTTTATATTTTAAATTATTTTTAAGATTACTTTGCTACAATTTCGCTCTTTTTTAACATTTTAGCAGCGGAACTCGTTTTCGGGGCGTAGCGCAGTCTGGTTAGCGCATCTGGTTTGGGACCAGAGGGCCGAAGGTTCGAATCCTTTCGCCCCGACCATGGTGAGTGTAGCTCAGTCGGTTAGAGCATCAGATTGTGGTCCTGAGGGTCGTGGGTTCGATCCCCACTACTCACCCCACTTTTTGCGCTCGTAGCTCAACTGGATAGAGCGACAGACTTCGGATCTGTAGGTTGTGGGTTCGACTCCTACCTGGCGCACCATTTTGTGCGACGAAGTTTAGCAGCGTTTTTAAGCGCTCATAGCTCAGCTGGATAGAGCAACGGCCTTCTAAGCCGTAGGCCAGAGGTTCGAATCCTCTTGGGCGTACCATTTATTTATGCGGACGTGGTGAAATTGGCAGACACGCTAGACTTAGGATCTAGTGCCGCAAGGTGTGGAGGTTCAAGTCCTCTCGTCCGCACCACTACATTTTTTCAAATGTTCTATTTATCGTTATTTCAAGGCTTTAAGCTTTTTTACATTGTAAGCTAAAAGATATAATAAAACATTAGTTATTCGTTTTTATAATTAAATTTTGTGGCCAGTATAGCAGGCAGTGCGGGTAGGGTAATGCCAAAATACAAAATTATAGCTTTGTCAAATTACAAAAATCAAGCAAAAAAAATCAATCAAAAAATCAAGCAAAAAAATCGTGTAATCAGCTAGGTTTAATAAATGTTATAAAAACTCACAAAATATTTAAAATTTGTTGCGCTGTAAATTGTTGTAAATTTAGGTTAAGTTTGGCTCGCAAATCCTAGGATTTGCGAGAAGTTTAAAAGAATGAAATTTTAAATATAACCTGCCACGAGTGCTAAAACATAACCCGCCACGCAAGAAGTAGAAACGCCAATAAGCCCTGGGATAATAAAGCTGTGGTTTATAACGAATTTACCAATATGCGTTGTGCCTGAGCGGTCAAATTGTATGGTCGCAAGGTCGCTTGGGTAAGTCGGTAAGATATAATAACCATAGCAAGCAGCCGAAAACGCCACAATAATGCCAGGTTCTACGCCAATGCCAAGTGCTAGTGGCACAAATGCCGCTAGTGCCGCCGCTTGCGAATTAACAAATTTTGAAATCAAAAGTAGCATAATCGCATAAGTCCAAGGGAGTTCTTTTACTACATCGCCTAGTGCGGTTTTAAGCATTGGAGTATGCACAGCAAACATCGAATCAGCCATCCACGAGATACCAAACACCGCCACCATCGCTATCATACCTGATTTAAAAATAGCGTTATTGCCTATGTCGCTAACCTTTACCTTTGTAAAAATCACCAGCGCAGAGCCAGCCATAAGCATAAACATTTGGATCACAGCAACCATACTCATCGGCTTCATCACTCCCTTGCCATTATCAAAAGCAGGGCGTAAATCGCTAAAAATTCCTAAAATCGCCACCAAGGCAATCGCACCCAAAAATATCCACATAGCAGTCCATTGAATTGTCGGCAACTCCACACCCAAAAGCGTTTTATTTTCGCCATAAACATATTCTTTAAATTTTGGATCTTTGAGTTTTTCTTGGAATATGGGGTCTTTATCTAAATCCTTGCCTCTAAACCATGAAAAAATCCCAACGCAAAGCACGCCAAAAGCACCACTTGGGATGGTGATTTTTAGCAAATCTACATACCCGTCAAAGCCTTGTATATGCGTAACCCCAGGGGCTAAGAGCATAGCTGTGAGGCTAACTACTGCTACGCTCACAGGCGAGCAGATAATTCCCATTTGGCTGGCTATGCTTGCTCCTGCCATAGGGCGCTCTGGGCGAATGCCGTTTTTGATGGCTATATCATAAATAATAGGCATCATCGTATAAACCACATGCCCCGTGCCACAAAGTATGGTAAGAAACCAAGTAACAAAAGGTGCAAGTATAGTCAAAAACTTTGGATTTCGTCTTAGAATGCGCTCGGCAATTTGTAGCATTACATCAAGCCCGCCACTTGAAAGCAAAGTAGCACTCGCTACAACCACGCATAAAATCGTAAAAATCACATCAATTGCTGGCTTACCAGGTTTTACATGAAAAAGAAAAGTCAGCACAAAAATGCCAATTCCGCCAAGCAAGCCAAGCGCGATACCGCCTTTTCTTGCGCCATAAAAAAGGCAAATCAAAACGATAATTAGCTGTATAGCAAACTGCTTGCCATCGCTTAAAGAGGTTAAAAACTCCATAAATTCTCCTTTAAGAATTATTGTGATTTTATTGCAAAAACGAGATAAAATTGTATTTTTATTTTTCTTAATTTTTATTAAAATTTTAAATGAATTGCGATGAGATATTAAAATTTAAGCAAGATTTTATTTTACCAGCTACCAAGCCACTTGTAAATCTTCTATTTTGATTTTGCAATTAGCCACATTATCTTTGCATAAATTTTTGATTCTTTTTGAGTCTTTAAGTGCTAAGCAAAGCGCGTTTTTATCGTCTATGCTTACATCAAATTCTCTTGCGTTTTTATCTGGCACGCTTATAGAAACGCATGAAATATTTTTATTTGCAAAGATATGGCCGTTTTCATCGACAGCTTCTGTCATTGCGTGTAAATTATCATTAAACTCGCCATTTACGATGTAATAAGTGGCTATGTCAGTTACTGCGGTGCTAAGATCGCTTGCTACTTTTATAACTTCGGCATCATCTTTAATCGCTGAGAATTTTGAAACCGCCACAGACGCAAGAATGCTTAAAATTAATATCATAAATGAAAATTCAACCACACTAAAAGCTTTTTTCATTTTTATTCTCTTAAAATTATCTTTATTTTAAAATTTAAAGCGCAAGGATAATGTTTTTTTCATAAAAACAAGCTTAAAATTAACAAATTTTTATTTACGATTTAACAAAAAAAAATTTTTTTAATATAAAGTTTCTTTAAATATAAATTTTATATTTTTTAAATAATTAACTTTATATTTAAAAAAATTATAAAATTTTAGAAATTTTAATGATTTTTGGCATTTTAAAATTTATGTGGATTTTTAAAATTTTAAAATTTTGTTTTTTGTTTGTTTTTTATTTTAAATTCCGCACGGGTTTTTTAAAATTTTAATTATTTTTTTGCGATTTTTACGCGCGGGT
>SPMW01000020.1 GCA_009827235.1 Candidatus Campylobacter infans
TTGTTTGAAATTTTAAAATTTAAGGGCAGATTTGAGCTAATTAGCGCGAATTAAAGGCAAATTTTAAAATTTTAATCAGCTAATAATTTGGCATAAAATTTTAAAGCAAATTTTAATCAGCTAAGAATTTGTGCGAGCCAAAAGGCAAAGTTTAAAATTTTAAAACAAATTTAAAATTTACAAATGGTGTCCCCAGCAAGGTTTGAACTTGCGGCCTCAAAATTAGGAATTTTGCGCTCTATCCAGCTGAGCTATGAGGACAAAAAAATTATAGGGATTTTATAAAAGACAGCTTGCGAGCGCAAGCTGCCAGGCCAGATTAGCCGTTTCTTTGCTTGATGATTTCTTCGCTTACATTGCGCGGTACTTCTTCGTAATGGTCAAATTCCATAGAATAAGTGGCGCGTCCTTGCGTTTGAGAGCGCAAATCAGTAGAGTAGCCAAACATTTCAGCCAAAGGACAAAATGCTGTGATGATTTTGTTTCCGCTTCTTTCGTCCATTGAGTTTATTTGTCCGCGGCGTTTATTTAAATCGCCGATAACATCTCCCATGTATTCTTCTGGCGTTTCTACTTCAACCTTCATCATAGGCTCTAATATCGCAGGGCTAGCCTTTCTGGCACCTTCTTTAAAGCACATAGAAGCAGCAAGTTTAAATGCCATTTCAGAGCTATCTACTTCGTGGTATGAGCCGTCAAATAGCGTGATTTTAATATCTTCGACAGGATAGCCTGCTAGCACGCCATTTTGTAGGGCTTCTTGGCAACCTTTTTCAACGGCCGGGATGTATTCTTTTGGAACAACGCCACCTTTAATATCATTAATAAATACAAAGCCACTACCTGCTTCAACTGGCTCGATGCGTAAAAATACATGGCCGTATTGTCCGCGTCCGCCTGATTGTTTGGCGTATTTGTATTCTTGCTCAACTGAGTTTTTGATGGTTTCGCGGTATGCAACTTGTGGTTTGCCAACTTCGGCTTCTACTTTAAACTCTCTAAGCATACGATCAACGATGATTTCAAGGTGTAGCTCGCCCATACCTGAGATGATGGTTTGCCCGCTTTCTTCATCTGTGCTTACTTTAAAGCTTGGATCTTCTTGGGCTAGTTTTTGTAAGGCTATGCCCATTTTTTCTTGGTCTGCTTTGGTTTTTGGCTCGACAGCCACGCTAATAACCGGATCTGGGAAGTCCATTTTTTCTAATATTACATGATCTTTTTCACCTGTTAGGGTATCGCCTGTAAATGTATCTTTTAAGCCAACTACCGCGCCGATTTCGCCTGCGTGGATTTCTTTAACTTCTTCGCGCTTATTTGAATGCATTCTAAGTAAGCGTCCAATGCGTTCTTTTTTGCCTTTTACGCTGTTATATACATAGCTGCCGCTTTCCAAACAGCCACGATAAACGCGCACAAAGGTGAGCTGACCAACGAAAGGATCTGTCATAATCTTAAATGCTAAGCCGGCAAACTCGCCATCATCGCTGTTGGCTACGCTTACTTCTGTGCCATCTTCATACATGCCTTTTATCTGGGCTACTTCATCAGGTGATGGCAAGAAATCCACCACAGCATCAAGCAATGGCTGAACGCCTTTATTTTTAAAGGCTGTGCCACATAGCATAGGTATCAATGACATACTAAGGCAACCTTTTTTAATGCCTTTTTTAATTTCTTCTTCGCTAAGTTCTACGCCCTCAAGGTATTTTTCCATTAGAGCATCATCTGTTTCAGCCACAGCATCAAGTAATTTAGCGCGGTATTCTTGTGCTTTATCCATTAATTCAGCTGGTATTTCGCTAATATCAGGTAGGCTAGGGCCTTTGGCATCATCCCAAATAAGCGCTTTCATTTTTACTAAATCAATTACGCCCTTGAATGTATCTTCTGCGCCGATTGGAATTTGAATAGGCACTGGATTAGCTTTTAATCTATCTTTTATTTGTTGTTCTACACCAAAAAAATTAGCACCAACGCGATCCATTTTATTTACAAAAACCATTCTTGGCACGCGGTATTTATTAGCTTGGCGCCAAACTGTTTCGCTTTGTGGTTGGACGCCACCAACAGCACAAAATACAGATATAGCACCATCAAGCACACGCATAGAGCGTTCTACTTCTATGGTAAAATCCACGTGTCCTGGGGTGTCGATAAGATTGATTTGATGATCTTTCCAAAAGCAAGTAGTAGCAGCTGATGTGATGGTAATGCCACGCTCTCGTTCTTGCTCCATCCAGTCCATAGTGGCCGCGCCTTCATGGACTTCGCCTATTTTATGGCTCATACCTGTGAAAAAAAGTATGCGCTCGCTAGTTGTGGTTTTGCCAGCATCGATGTGAGCGGCAATACCGATATTGCGAACTCTATTAAGGGGAGTTTTTCTTGCCATTTTATCCCTTTCTTACCAGCGGTAGTGAGCAAAGGCTTTATTTGCCTCAGCCATTTTATAAGTATCTTCTTTTTTCTTAAATGCTGCGCCACGAGAATTAGCAGCATCTAGTAATTCGCCGGCTAATTTATCTATCATAGTGCGCTCACTTCTTTTGCGAGCGAAGCTTATGATCCAGCGAATGGCTAGGGCTTGCTGGCGGGCTGCGCGCACCTCAACAGGCACTTGATAGGTCGCGCCACCAACACGGCGAGATTTTACCTCCATTATAGGGCGCACATTGTCCATAGCGTTTTCAAAAACTTCTATGCCTTTTGCTTCTTTGTTTTTTTGTTCGATGGCTTTAAGCGCACCATACATTATTTGAGTGGCCACGCTTTTTTTGCCATCATACATTAGGGAATTTATAAATTTAGTGATGACTTTACTGTTATAAACCGGATCTGGCATCACAGGCCTTACCGGTGCTTTTCTTCTTCTCATTGTAAATCCTTCAAATTTTAATTTTACTCAGGTTTTAGCATAGAGCCTAACCTGTATCAATGAATAAGCTTTCGCTAAACTAGGCTAAATTATTTCTTAGCTGCGCCTTCTTTTGGGCGTTTTGCGCCGTATTTAGAGCGAGATACTGTTCTTTTGGCAACGCCAGCAGTATCAAGCGCACCGCGCACTATGTGGTATTTCACACCTGGTAAATCCTTAACACGACCGCCACGAACTAGCACAATGCTGTGCTCTTGGAGATTGTGTCCTTCACCGCCGATGTAGCTAATGACCTCAAATCCGCTTGTCAAGCGAACTTTGGCAACTTTACGAAGAGCTGAGTTTGGCTTTTTAGGTGTTGTGGTATAAACACGAGTGCAAACTCCCCTTCTTTGTGGGCATTCTTTTAGCGCTGGAGATTTTGATTTTACAATCACTTTCTTGCGCTCTTTACGAACCAATTGATTGATGGTTGGCACAGTAAATCCTTTCAACTAAATTTAAAAAAAGGCGCAGATTATATAAGAAATTTGCTTAATTTAATATGAAAAATTTTAAAATTTTAAGTTTAATTAAAATTTGGCTTAGGGATTTTGCGGTGGCATAAATTTTAAAATTTACCACCGCAAATAAAATTAAAACTCATTAATCATCTTAGCAAAGCCATCAAAATAAATTTTTTTAAGCTCGTTTAAAGAAATTTTTATATTATTTAATTTAAACTCATCGCCGCCTACAACGCCAATTTTTACGCATTCTAAGCCAAAATTTTGAGCTAGGTTTTCAAATTGTAAATTTTTGCCTTTTTTTACGCCCACTAGCGCGCGAGTAAAACTTTCATCAAATAAAAACGCATCATCTAAAAAGCTACAAAATGCATTTACTCCAAGATTAGCACAAGCACTCATTTTAGCCAGGCTAATTGCCACACCGCCACTGCCAACGGAGTTTGCAAAGCCTAAAAGCTCATTTTCATTTGCCTTAATTACTAAATCCCATAGCGCGCGCTCAACCTTAAAATCAATATCTTTTAAAATTCCAGCACATTCATTATAAAGCACTTTTGCGTATAATGACCCGCCAAACTCGCCAGTAGTTTTTCCTAGCAAATACACATCGCAATCCAAGCAAAGCACGCTATTTAGTAGTTTTGTGGCATCTTTTAGCAAGCCTACATTTACAATTGTTGGTGTTGGCTGGACGCTAATGCCCTCTGTTTCATTATACAAGCTTACATTACCGCTTACTACTGGCGTATTTAGCGCGCTACAAGCTTGCTTTATTCCCTCGCAGCCCTTAGCAAATTGCCACATAACCTCAGGATTTTGCGGGTTGCCATAATTTAAACAATCCGTAATGGCTAAGGGCATTGCCCCGCTCATAGCTACCTTGCGCCCAGCACTTGCCACAGCGGCTGCGGCGCCTATTTGCGGATTTATAAAATTATGCCTTGTGTTGCATTGGCTAGCTACTACAATAGCAGCACCACTTTGCTTTATCCTAATAGCACTCGCACCTAAAAATCCTGGCATTTTGATGGTATTTGTGCCGATGTGGGCGTCATATTGATTATAAATAAAGGCTTTATTTAGCACATTTTCATCGCCCAAAAGTGCTTTAAATGCCGTGTTTTCATCTACTTTTGGCATTAGGTTTATGTTAAAATTTGAAATTTCATCGAGGTATTTTGGGCGTGATGTTGGTCTATCTAAAATAGGCGCAAGCTCCGTAATAGGCGCAATCGGCACAGAGCCTACTAACTCTTTATGCCAAAATAACTCCATCTGCCCTGTATTTGTTACCTCGCCTATTAGCTCAGCGTGTAATTCATATTTATCAAAAATGGCTTTAATTTCTTTAATATAACCTTTTTTAGCACATATTAGCATACGCTCTTGGCTTTCGCTTAGCATTAGTTCATAAGGATTCATACCGCGCTCGCGCATAGGCACTTTATCAAGATCTAAGCGCATACCAGCTCCGCTTTTGCCAGCCATTTCAAAGCTACTTGATGTAAGCCCTGCTGCGCCCATATCTTGAATGCCGATGATAAAATCTTTTTTAAATAATTCTAAGCAAGCCTCCATTAGTAATTTTTGCGCAAATGGATCGCCAACTTGCACGGTTGGGCGTAATTTTTTGCTGGTTTGGTTAAAGCTATCGCTTGCCATTACAGCGCCGCCTAAGCCATCGCGTCCTGTGCGTGAGCCTACATATATTACTTCGTTGCCGGCCTCGCCAGCTTTTGCGTAAAAAATTTCATCTTTTTTACAAATTCCAAGCCCAAAGGCATTTACTAAGATATTGCCATTAAAGCTTTCATCAAAGCTAGTTTCTCCGCCTATTGTCGCAACGCCCATACAATTACCATAATGGCTAATGCCAGCTGCTACGCCTTTTAATAAATATCTTTGGTGTTTTGAAATTTCTAAATCATTTTGCTTGCTACTTTTAAGCCCTAAATATTGGCTTTTGTTTTTGATTTGGCCAAAGCGCAAGCTATTCATACTAGCTTCAACCCTTGCTCCCATGGTGAAAATATCGCGAAAAATCCCGCCCACACCAGTAGCTGCGCCAGCAAAAGGCTCGATGAAGCTTGGGTGATTATGGCTTTCTATTTTAAAAACAGCAGCCCAGCCATCGCCTACATCTATTACGCCTGCGTTTTCGCCTGGTCCTTGGATTACCCACGGGGCTTTTGTGGGGAAGCCGTTTAGGTATTTTTTGCTAGATTTATATGAGCAATGCTCGCTCCACATAGCTGAAAATATGCCTAATTCAAGCAAATTTGGCTCTCTTTTTAAAATACTTAAAATTTTATTATATTCATCATCGCTGATTTTGTGTGCTTTGATTGTTTCTTTATCCATTTTTTATCCTTTTTGGGCGTGATTGTAGCTAAATTTTATTATTTTCCTAAGCAAAATGAACCAAACATCACATCAAGCACTTCGCTATGAAGTGGCGGGGCGGTGATTTTGCCTAGTTCTTTTAGGGCTTGGTTTATTTCAAAAGCAAAAAGCTCTAATTCATTTTCGTTTAGTTTAAAGCTTGCGTTTTTAATGGCATTTGCGCAATTTTGGCAAGCGTTTATTTGGCGATTTGAGCTTAGTAGTAATTCGCTAGTATCTTGGGCGTTTAAATAGTTAATTATTTGGCTTTTAAGCTCGCTGATATCGTCTTTTGCGCTGATTTTAATGCTTTTTGGCAGTGCTTGATTAAAATTTATAGCCAAATCGCACTTATTTAGCACAAAAAATATTTTTTTATTTGAGTTTTTGGCAAGTTTTAAAATTTCTAAATCATCATTTGTGGCTTTTGTGCTAGCATCAAATAAGCAAATGATGATATCAGCGTCATTTAGAGCTTTTTTAGAATAGCTTATGCCTATATTTTCTATTGTATCATCGCTATTTCTAATGCCTGCTGTATCGATTATGCGCACAAGATGGGAGCCAAGGTGTAAGCTTTCTTCAACTCTATCTCGCGTGGTGCCTTCTATATCGCTTACTATGGCGCGCTCATAAGCCAAAAAAGCATTTAATAAAGAGCTTTTGCCTACATTTGGGCGGCCGATTATGGCGATTTTAAAGCCATCGATTAAACCGCGGCGCGAGCATGAAAGCTCTATGATTTTTTCTAATTTTTTTATGGCGTTATTTAGCTTGGAGTGGATTTGGGCTAAAAGGCTAGGGGGCAAATCCTCTTCTGCATAATCAATACTAACCTCACAATAAGCCAAAATTTCTATCAACTCAGCCCTTAGAGCATTTGCGAAAATATCTAGCTCGCCGTTCATCGTTCTGGCTAAAATTTTAACCGCGCTTGTGCTTCTTGCTTGTATTAGAGCCTGAATGCTCTCAGCCTTGCTTGCGCTTAATTTGCCATTTATAAAGGCACGCTTGCTAAACTCCCCAGGATTTGCCGCCCTTGCGCCAAGGCTTAAAAGCTCGTCAATAATCAAATTTTTAACGCCATCGCCGCCGTGGGTTTGAAACTCTATAATATCTTCTCCGCTAAAACTATGCGGAGCTTTAAAATATATCACAATGGCCTCATCTATTAGCTCGGCATTTTGAGAGTAAAGCTTGCAAAGATGGGCATAACGCGGTTTTAGGCTTTTTGGGTTGTGGGCTGGGATTATTTTGGTGAGATTTTTGCCAGCTTTAATTTGCGGGGCAATCATCATCATAGCAAGCTCATATGCCCTTGGCCCGCTAAGGCGCACTATGGCTATGGCGCCTGTGCCGTTTGGAGTAGCAGCTGCTAAGATTGTCATTTTTTATAAAATTCGCTAACTACAATATAGCGGCCTTCATCGTTGTTTTTGATGGCTACATATTTATCTGGGAATTGTGTTCTTAATTGTTCTAAGGCGATTTTAAGCAACACGCCATCAAGCACTTTTGTGTTGCCAAAACCTTGCTCTTTTATGCGCTGGGTTAGGCTTGCTAGATAAGTTGATATGATATTTTCTTGATTGCTTAAAAACTCAGCCACTTCAAAGCGTATATTTAAGCCGTATTTTGCGTTTATCCAGTTATATAAAAGATAAGAAATTGCTTTATAGCGGTAGCCTTCTTTGCCTATTAAAAGTGCGCTATCTTCGCCGTCTATTTTAATATATAGCGTGTTTTGATCATAGATGCTAACCTCTGGCGGATTGACTTTAAATGAGCTTACACCAAAAAGCCTTGTTAGATCATTTTGGACGCTAAGGGCTATTTCTTGCGTGGCTTTGGCTTTTTCTTTGCTTTCTGTGTTGAAATTGTCAATAATATCATTATAAGCATTAAAGCTACTTGGCTTTTGGGTGGTTGGCTCTTCTGGTTTGGCGTTTAAAATTTGGGCTTGGGCTTGTGTGTTTAAAATTTGGCTTTTATCTTGGGCGTTTAAAATTTTAGCTTCGTTTTGGGTTAAAGCTTCTTTTGGGTTATTTTCGCTTGCTTTTTGGCTTTTTATTTCTTTATTATTTTTATGTTTTTCTGCTTTGGCGTGAGGGTTGCTTTTTTTAGTAATTGTAGCTTCAAAAACGCCGAGCTTTTTAAATAAGCCAAAAATTCCAGCACAAGGTTTTGAAATAATTTGTATATTGATATCTGCTGCTGAGCTTGAAAGCTCATTTGATGCTTTCATATAAGCTTCTTGTAAAGAATATGCTTGTATTTTCATATCTACCTCACATTAAAATTTTAAGCTTGTTTATGTGCTGCTATTTCTTCTGCTTTATGCTTTGCAAACATTTTATTTACAAGGTATTGTTGTAATAGCGAGCAAAGGTTGTTAATAAACCAATACAGCGTAAGACCTGCTGGGAACATCAAAAAGAAAAATGTAAAAATCACCGGCAGCCAGCGCATTAGCTTTTCTTGCATTGGATCACTAAAAGTAGTAGGCGTTATGCGTTGTTGTAAATACATAGACGCGCCCATTAAAATAGGTAGCACAAAATACGGATCTTTTATAGCCAAATCATTAACCCATAAAATCCACTCAGCACCTTTTAGCTCGATAGCATTTAAAAGCACGCGGTAAATCGCAAAAAACACAGGTATTTGAAGCAAAATCGGCAAACATCCGCCCATAGGATTAGCGCCGTGCTTTTTATAAAGCTCCATCATATGTGCGTTTAGTTTGGCTGGGTCGCCTTTGTATTTGGCTTGGAGTTCTCGCATTTTAGGCGCGATATCTTTTAGTTTATTCATAGATACCATACCTTTGTAAGTAAGCGGGAATAATATCACACGGATTATTAGCGTAAGCACTACTATCGCCCAGCCCCAGTTGCCCAAATAGCCATAAAGCCAGTTAAGAAAGGCAAACATTGGTTTTGAGATAAAAGTAAACCAGCCGTATTCTACCACATCGCTTAGACGCGGATTTATGCTTTTTAGAAGTTCATTATTTTTTGGTCCTATAAAACCTTTTAACATAAGTGCGCCACTAGCTCTAATAAAGGCTAGGGTGCTTTCATCTTTGGCGTTTTGTATATATACTTCTAAATTTTTGTTTTCATCATAAAATAGCGTGGTGTAGTATCTATCGCTACTAGCTACTAAATCTATACCTCTAAATACTTCATCGCCTTTTGCATCGCCATCTTCGATTATCTCTAAGCTATCGCTACTAGTTCGTAGCATTGTGCCATGAACTGTATAGCCATCTACTTGCGCGCTTGGGCGATGCCCTGCGGTGATGAAATAATCAGCATCAACGCTTACTTTGAGATCATAACTACCATTTGGGTAAAAAAGTATTTCTTTAATTAGGGTTTTATCGCCTAAATTTTGAGTTAATATCACGCTTTTTGCGCCAGTATTTAAATCAAGTTCATTTGAGCTTGCGCTGTATGTGTTTTTAAAGGCTAGGTTATTAAGCTCTGTGTTAGCAAAACGCACTTCAAGTGGCAGAGGTTCGTGGCTTGGAGAAATTAGAGTTGTTTGCTCGCCTTCTTCATTTTTAAACTTATCATTACTTAGGATAAAATTTGAAATCCTACCAAACTCATCAATGCTAGCATTAAAATCAGGTGCGCTTATTTTTACTAAAATTTTACTTTGCTTTTGTGCTGGGGCGTTTTGGGCATTTTGTGCGTCAGGGGCATTTTGCTTTATTGCTGGGGCGTTTTGGGTGTTTTGAGCGTTTTGCTCTATGGAGGTAGAGTTTTGATCTAATTGTTTTTTGGGCAAAAAATAATAATCATAAGCTACAAAAAACACCATAGATAACACGATGGCAATAAAAAGTCTAGCCTGAGTGGATAATTTATCAATCACTATTTTTCCTTAAAATTTTTAATTAAATAAAATTTGTTTTGTTTGATTGGCACTAAAAAATAACTAATTTTTGGAATTTTGTCTAGTTTTTTTAGGCGCGCTGGATTATTATGCTTGCGTTTGATTATAGGATAATCCACGCCACCGCGAAATAGCTGATTACAACGCAAAATTCTAAGGCAAATTTTAAAACTAGCTATGAAAAAATTTTCATTTTTTAAATACCAAAGAGCGTAGTTTGAGCAACTTGGATAATACCTGCATTTTTGCCCAAAAAGCACTGAAATATAACGCTGATAAAAGCTTATAAGCTCATTTATAAATTTTTGCATTTTGTTTATGTTATTTAAAAGCGCCTATTTTAGAGATAGACCAAATTAAATTTTTGCTTAAATCACTAAAAGGCGCGCTGATTAAGCTTTGCTTGGCTGTTATTATATAAGAGCCGTTTTTTAGCTTTGGATAAAGGCTAGCAAATACCGCGCGTAAGCGTCTTTTGGCTTTGTTTCTTTTAACAGCATTGCCGATTTTTTTGCTAGCTACTGGCGCAAATTTTAACTCATTTTCATTAGCTAGAAAATACACGCTAGCATGCTCGCAGTGCCATTTTTTAGCATTTTTATAGATGGTGCTAAACTCAGCATTAAGCCTGATACGAGCATATTTTGCCAAATTAAGCCGCTAATCTTTTTCTGCCTTTTGCGCGGCGTGCGTTTATTACCTTGCGTCCGTTTTTGGTTTTCATTCGCACTCTAAATCCGTGAGTGCGTTTTTTAGGCGTGTTGTGTGGTTGGTAGGTTCTTTTCATATTTTTTCCTTAAAATAAAATAAAGGGCGCGATTATAGCCTAGCAATTCTTAAAAGCTTCTTTTTTTGGTGTTTATAAATTATCTTTTTTGCTTTGTTATATTGACAAAACCTTTTGAGTTTACCTTATAAATATGCGTGCGATAAGCTACTTGTCCGTTGTTGATTATTTCATTAAAGCGCGCGTTAGTGCCGTTAAATAAAAATTGCGTGATTATGTAATCTAGGCCAAAAATAGTAGGATAAGCTACTCTATCAAATTTTAAATCAATGCCAAGAATTTTTGCCTTTGCCACAATTTCATCATCAATATCGCCAAAAGATGATGCTACAAGCATTTTAGCCCTATCAGCACTTCTTAATAAATTAAAAAGCACAAGGTCATAGCATATTTGCGTACAAAGCACTGCGTGTGGCTCTAAATCATAAACGCGAAATTGCGATGCTAAAAGCGAAGCGCGCAATAATGTGGTGTTTAAGAAAATTGAAGCATTTTGTAAGGCTTTGTTATTATCTAAATGGCTTTTTAAATCAACGCTTTTATTGTCTATTACATCAATATACGCATTTGGGGCGAAATTTTTAACTTGCTCGTTTAAGAGCTGGCTTAATCTGCTACCATCGCCAAAGCTAGCGATTTTATTATTTGCGTATTCTAAAAGCGCGCTAATTTGTGATTCATAATCAATGCCACCAAAGACGATATTATCGTTGTATTCTTTGGCTAAGCTAGCGTGTAAAGTAGGTATGTAAAAAAAGATTTTTTCGTATTTTTGTGCTGATATTATAGGCAAGGCTGCATCAGTTATTGGTGCGATTACATACTTAAAACCTTCGCTTTGTAGGGCTAGGATTGTTTCATCTAAGGTGCTTTCATCTTTGGTGATAAAAAATTTTATAGCCACAGCCTTATCGCTACTAGCTGTGTAGGCTAAAATAGCGTTAGTTACGATAAAAGAATAGCTTTTGATGCTTTGTTTTGGGATTAGCACGGCGATTTTGGCATTAGCATTAATGGGCGTAAAAATCGCCTCAGCACTATTTAATTCAACCCCGCTTAATATAGCATAATAAGCATTTAGCAACTGGGTATTTGAAATATTTTGCCCAAAACGAGAAATAAAACTAAACACTCGCCCTTTTTTTAGTAGTTCAAAAAGACAGGCTATATTGCATTCTTGTGGTTCTAGGTTGATAAACTCCAAGTTTGCTGGCGGGATATTTGAGAGTTTATCAGCCTTAGCAAAGAGCGCATTTGGCGCATAAAACACTAAAAAAACAAAAAGTAAAATAATTTTTTTCATAAAAAAGCCTTTAATTTATGTAAATCTGCGATTATTTCGCATTTTAAGCTAGGATTTTTTGCTAAAAATGCCAAATCGTGCGTTGGCATAACTAGCATATCACCCAGCCTATATAATCCGCCACGAACGCTAGTATAAGCATAGCCACTTTCTCCCATCAAAGCCTTAAATACTTGCGCTCCAAGTGCTATTATGATTTTTGGTTTAAGCATTTTTTGTTCTAAATCAAAATAGGGCTTACAAGGCTTTAAATTAGCGTTTATATCGTTATTTGCGATAAAATTTTCAAATTTAGAGCGCGTGGTTATGCATTTAAGCAAAAAGCTAAAATATGCGTTTGAAAATTCCTTGCCGATTAAAGCTTTAAATGCGTCTATATCGCGCTTTATACCATCATAAGCCATTAAGGATACAAAGATAATTTTTGCATCATAGCTATGCTCGCAAATATCAATTAAAACGCTATCTTGGCGGATTTTACAAAGCTGACAAAGATTGCATTCTTTGATATTTGTGTTGCATTCGTTTAAATCTTTGTAAAAATTTTGATTTTGCGATGGCGTGTAATGCCCTATAAAACTATATCCCATTGCTTTATGAAAATATAAATCATCTAAACTCATAAGCGCTGATTATATAAAAATAAACTAAATTTGTGCTTTTTAAATTTTAAAATTTTAAAATGAATTAGATTAAAATTTATTGATTTTACGCTTATTTAAAGTTAATTTGCTACAATGGGCGCCATTTTTTACATTCAAATATATTCAAGGATAAATAATGTATTTATTTACAAGCGAAGTAGTAAGTCCAGGACACCCTGATAAATGCGCTGATATAATAGCTGATAGCATTGTGGATGCGATTTTAAAGCAAGATCCAAATGGACGCGTAGCAAGTGAGGTTTTTGTAGCTGGCAAGCATGTAGTAATTGGCGGAGAGGTAAATGCTAAGGTTGATTTTACGCATCAAGATTACCGCGATATAGTAAAAGAATCTATTAAAAAAATAGGTTATTTTGATAATCCGCATTTTACGCGCGAGCAATGCTTGCATCCACAAGATCTTGAAGTTGATGTGTTTTTAAATCAGCAAAGCCCTGATATAAATCAAGGCGTAGATCAAGCAAGTGGCGAAATAGGCGCTGGCGATCAAGGTATAATGTTTGGTTTTGCAAGTTGTGAAACACAGCATTTAATGCCAGCAGCCATTACTTACGCAAGAATGCTATGTGATAAGGTTTATGAATACGCCCTAAATCATCCTGATCGTTTTGGTGTGGATATTAAAACGCAAGTTACCATTGATTATGGCACTAAGCAAAATTTTGAAAACTGCGCTCCACAGCGCATTCACACCATCGTAGTAAGTGCGCCAAGTGTTGATAATTTAAGCATAGACGAGGTAAGAAGCACGATTAAAGAGTTAATCGATAATGCCGGCTTGCCAGCTAATTTATACGATCCGCAAAATACTATAATTTATATAAATCCTACCGGGCGTTATGTAAATCATAGCTCATTACACGATAGCGGGCTAACAGGGCGCAAATTAATCGTAGATAGTTTTGGTGGGTATTCGCCAATAGGCGGTGGCGCACAAAGTTCAAAAGACTATACAAAAGTCGATAGAAGCGGGCTTTATGCTGCTAGATATATAGCCAAAAATATCGTAGCTGCTGGACTTGCTAAAAAATGCATAGTTCAGCTTAGCTATGCAATAGGCGTAGCAAAACCAACTAGCATTAGCGTTGATTGTATGGGCACAAATCTTAAAAGCGTGGGTGATGATGTTTTGAGTGATTTTGTGTATGAAAATTTCGCACTCACACCACGCTGGATTACTAAAAAATTTGGCTTAGATAAGCCTAGTAAAGATACATTTTTATACGCTGATGTCGCATCAAAAGGGCAAGTGGGCGTGCCTAGCTATCCTTGGGAGAGTTTAGATAGTGTGGAGTTATTTAAAAAATTAGGCTAATTTAAATGGTATGATTATTGCTACAATTAAAAAAATCTAATTTAAAGGGATAAAAATGGCAGAAGAAGAAAATAAAGAAAAGAAAAAAAGCACTAGTTTGGTGCTTGTTGTGGTTATTGGAATTTTAGTAATTCTTTTGGTGATTATAGGTTTGTTTGTGGTTTTATTGATGGGTGGCAATGAAGAAAACGAAAAAATCGCAGAGCAAGCAAGTAGCGCAGCAGTAGCAGCGGCCACGCAAGAGCAAAAAGCACCATCTCGCTCTATGCCAAAAGAACGCTCTAATGATTTTTTTAATGTCGGCCCTATGTATCCATTAGATCAATTTTTAGTAAATTTGCTTAGCGAAACTGGCTCGCGCTATCTTAAAATGGAGATAAACTTAGAATTAAGCGCAGAAACGCTAACGCCTGAAATAGACCAAAAAAAGCCACTTTTGCGTGATATAATTATTAGAATTTTAACATCAAGAACCTATGAAGATGTCAGCACCGCAAAAGGCAAAGAACGCTTAAAAGATGAAATAGCCACTAAATTAAATGAAATTTTACGCGATGGCTATATTAAAAATGTCTTTTTTACCGATTTTATCGTGCAATGATAGGCGTTGATGTAATTAGCATAGATCGCATCACAAAACTTAAAGCTAAGTTTGGCAAGCGTTTTTTAGGGCGTTTTTTAAACGAAAAAGAACTAAGCTTGGCTAAAAATGATGCTAGCATTGCTGGCTTTTGGGCTATTAAAGAAGCAACGGCAAAAGCCCTAGGATGCGGTATTTGCAAGGATTGTGATTTTAGTGATATAAGTATTTTTAAAAGCCCGCTTGGCGCACCTTGTGTTAAAATTTCAAAACACGCGCGCCTTGCTTATAAAAAACGCAAGCAAAAAAGCCTAAAAAAGCGCGCATTTGTAAGCCTTAGCCATGATGGTGGCATAGCCATTGCTGTGGTGAAATTACGCAAAAAGCAAGATTAAACTTTCATATTTAAAATTTTAAAATACCAGCGAGGATAAAATGACTAACGCAGAGCTTTCAAAGCGCGATTTAGCGCATATTTGGCATCCTTGTTCGCAAATGAGCGATTATGATGAGATAATTCCTATCAAACAAGCTTATGGCGCGGTGTTAAGGGATTTTGATGGTAAAGAATATATTGATTGTGTTAGTAGCTGGTGGGTAAATATTTTAGGCCATAGTAATGAGCGTATAGCAAAAGCCATTGCTAATCAAGCAGATAAATTAGCACAAGTTATATTAGCTGGTTTTTCGCACGAAGCCATTATCAAACTAAGCGAGCGACTTTGTGCTAGCCTTGGCGCGCCTTTTAATAAATGTTTTTATGGGGATAATGGCAGTGCGGCCGTGGAGATTGCTTTAAAAATGAGCTATCATAAAAATAAATTACAAGGGCTTGAAAAACCGCTATTTTTAAATCTCAAAAATAGCTATCACGGCGAAACCATCGGGGCTTTAAGCGTTGGCGATGTGGAGATTTATAAGCTTAGTTATGGCGGAATTTTAATAAACGCAATTAGCACAAAGGTGCCAATGAGTTTTAAAGATAATGAAGTAAGCGAAGATGAAGCCCTAAGCGATCTTGCGAGCATTTTAAAAGATTATGGGCATAAAATTAGCGCATTTATTGCCGAGCCACTAATACAATGTGCTGGCAATATGAATATGCCAAGCCCTAGCTTTTATAAAAAGGCGTGCGAAATGGTAAAAAATGCTGGCATTGATGTGATTTTTGATGAAATTGCTGTGGGATTTGGGCGCACAGGCACGATGTGGGCGTTTAATCAAATTGGCTTTGTGCCTGATTTTATTTGTATTAGCAAGGGGATAACTGGCGGATTTATGCCTTTTAGTGTGGTGCTTACAAATGATAGTATTTATAATGAGTTTTTGGGGGATTTTTCGCGAGCGTTTTTGCATTCTCACAGCTACACAGGCAACGCCTTAGCAGCAGCTGGGGCAAATGCCGTGCTAGATATATTTGAAGATGAAAATATCATAGAAAAAAACCGCTCTTTGAGCGCGTTTATTTTAGCTGAGTTTGCTAGTTTAAAAAATCACAAAAAGGTGCATAATTTTAGACAATGTGGTATGGTTTTGGCTTTTGATTTAATAAATGTGCCAAAAAATAGCGTGAAAAATATGCGTTTTGAGGCTTTAAAGCGTGGTTTGGTGCTTCGCCCGCTAGAAAATTGCGTGTATTTTATGCCACCTTATGTAATTTCGCACGAGCAAATAAGCTACGCTGCTAGGCAAATTAAGCAAATGATTGACGAGCTTTAATGCTTGAAAATTTCGCTCTCAAATTTTAAAATTCCACACCCAAATTTTAAATTTTCAAACACAAATTTTAAAATTTAATTTGCCCAACTTTCTAAAACCAGCCTAAAATCATTCATTATTTTGTGCGATTAGGGCATTAAATTGAGCTTCGTTTAAAATTTCTACCCCAAGCTCTTTTGCTTTGTTTAGTTTAGAGCCAGCATTTTGCCCGCAAAGTAAAAAATCAGTATTAGATGAAATCGCGCTACTTACGCGCCCACCAAGTGCTTCGATGCGTTCTTTAAAGCTTTGGCGTGGCGCACTTAGTGTGCCAGTTAGGACAAAGGTTTTGTTAGATATTTGGCTGGTTTGCGGGGTTTGCGTTTGTATTTTGGGCGTGATAAAGCTTAAAAGTTCATCGATTTTTTCGCGATTTATGCGCATAAACTCCAAATAACTTTTTGCCATATTTTCGCCAAAACCATCTATGCTAATTAATTCATCATAGCTTGCGTTGCGCCAATTTTGCTTTTGGTGTTGGGCTATTTTTTTAGCAGCAACCTCGCCTATTAGCTCTATGCCAAGCGATGCTATAAAACGCTCTAAACTAGGCGTTTTAGAAGCAGCGATGGCGTTTAAAAGATTAGTGATTTTTTTATCTTTAAAACCTTCTAAATTTTCTAAATCGCTTTGTTTTAATCTATATAAATCGCTGATATTTTTAATTAGCCCAAGCTCGTAAAATAGCCTGATTGTCGCACTACTAAGCCCATCGATATTCATACATTTTTTGCTGGCAAAATAAATCATATTATTTAGCACGCGCGCCTTACAAGCAAGATTTTGGCATTTTAAAATAGCTCCATCATCAAAAAGCTTACTATCACATTGTGGGCAAAATTTTGGCTTAATAATTTCTTTTTGCTCTTTCCCTGGCCTTAAAACGCCTGTGATTTTAGGTATCACATCGCCGCTGCGGATAATACTAACCACATCGCCAATTTTCACACCAAGGCGACAAATTTCATCATAATTATGTAAGGTGGCATGCTGGACATTTGCCCCATCGATATTTACGCTTTGGCAAATCGCTTTTGGCGTGAGCGCGCCTGTGCGACCTACTTGCCACACAACATCTAAAATAATGGTGCTTTTTTCAAGTGCTGGGAATTTATAAGCTACCATAAAGCGCGGGAATTTCACCGTGTAGCCAAATTTTTCTTCTTGGCTTACATCATTTAATCTTAGCACCATTCCGTCCATTAAAATACTAGCATTCTGGCGGCGCCTTAAAAGCTCATTATACGCATTTTGCGCGTTTTCTAAGCCAACGCAAAGCACGCAAAACTCATCTTGTAAAAAGCCAAGCGAGTGAATAAATTCCATTATTTGATTGTGTTTTGTAAATTTTAAATTATTCTCGCCCACGCCCCAAGGATAAAATTTCAGCCTTCTAGAGCGCGTAATAGCACTATCTAGCTGTCTTAGGCTGCCAGCAGCGGCATTTCGCGGGTTTGCTAGTGTTTGCTTGCCTTGTTTTGTTAATTCTTGGTTTATGGCGTTAAAATCGCTCTTTGTTATTAAAACCTCGCCTCTAATTTCGATGCGTTCTTTGTAGGGGATTGTTAATGGTATGCTAGTAATTGTGCGCGCATTTTGCGTTACATTTTCGCCGATTTTGCCATCACCGCGCGTAATTGCGCTAAATAATTGTCCATTTTCATACAATAAATTCAAACTAGCCCCATCAAATTTTGGCTCTATATAAAGCTCTAAGTTTTGTTTATTGCCACGCTCTAACCATTCTTTTAGCTCGTTTTGATCAAAAATATCCTCCATAGACCAAAGCGCTTTGATATGAGCCATTTTTTCAAAGCCTTTTAAAATTTCAGCTCCCACGCGGCGACTTGGTGAATTGCTAGCTATTAAAAGTGGATTTTTTGCTTCGTAGTTTAAAATTTGGCGGTAAAGCTCGTCATATTCGGCATCGCTGGCTATTGGTTTATCTAGGGTGTAGTAAGCGTGCGCCCATTCATTTAAAATTTTTATGGCGTTTTGGTATTGTTTTTCGTTCATTTTTTGCCTTTATTTAAGGGGCGAAATTTAGCAAAAATAGCTTTTATTGCAAATAAATTTTAAAATTTAACTTATTTTGAGTTTGAAATTTTAAATATGGGCGATAAAACCTCTTGTAAATCCTGCTAAATCCTTATAAAAACGCGCTTTAAATCCTGCGTTTTTTAGCGCAGTTTGCATGCTGGCTTTTTGGTCGTAGCCGATTTCACAGGCTAGATATTTACAGCGATTTTTGGCTTGTTTTATTAGATTAATTAAAATTTCATCACCTTTAATGCCACCAAAAAGCCCAAGGTGAGGTTCATTTAATACGCTAATACTAAGTGGATAATCCCTTGCTATGTAAGGCGGATTTGAGATGATTATATCGGCGTTTTGGTTAAAATTTTCTAATAAATCGCTTTGTAAAAAACTAATATTTTTAACGCCAAATTTTTTAGCATTTTCTTTGGCTGTTTGTAGGGCTTTGAGGCTAAGATCTGTGGCTAAAATGTCGGCATTTGGCAAGCTTAAAGCCAGGCTAATAGCGATTATTCCGCTACCTGTGCCTATATCAATAATATTTTTAAAATTTTGTCTTTTGATGATTTTTAGGCATTTTTGCACTAAAATTTCAGTTTCAATGCGCGGGATTAAAACGCTAGAATTTACCATAAACTCGCGCCCTAAAAACTCGCATACCCCACTAATATACTCAAAAGGCTCCCCAAGGCTTAAACGCTCGCAAAGCTTTAAATATTCATCTTTTTGCTCGTTGCTAAGTTCATCGTTTAGCCTTAAAAATAGCTTTTCAAAGCTAATATTTAAAGCAAAGCGCATAAGATCGCGGCGTTGTTTTGGGCTAAGTTGCGTGCTAAAAAGCCTTAGAGCATCAGCTATTTTCAAGTTGGCTAATCCTTTGGGCTAGGGTAGGGTGTGAGTCATAAATAAAGCTATAAATTTTATGAGAAAGCGGAAAGGCTTTATTTTGGCTAGCTAGTTTTTTTAGGGCTAGGATCATATCGTTTTTGTTGGTTAATTTTGCGGCAAACTCATCTGCTCCAAATTCGTGTGAGCGCGAAAATGCCGACATTAAAGGGGTAAATACCGCATTTAAAATCGCCCCATAAAGCATACAAAATATAATAAGCGAATAAGCACTCTCATCTAAGCCGATAGCCCCATAAACGCTAGCATTTAACGAGCCTGCGATAATAAAAAATATAAACATCACCACAGCCATCATAATGATATTTTTTATCATATCTTTATGCTTGAAATGCCCTAATTCATGTGAAAGCACGGCTAAAATTTCAGCTTGGCTTAATTTTTCAATCAGCGTATCAAAAAGCACCACTCTTTTTGTGCTACCAAGTCCTCCAAAATACGCATTTAAGCGGTTATCGCGTTTGCTTGCATCCATTACAAATACCCCGCTACTTTTAAAGCCACATTTATCAAGCAATGATGAAATAGCCACGCCTAGGCTTTCATCATTAAGAGGGGTCATTTTATTAAAAATCGGTGCGATTAAGGTTGGATAAATTAGATTTATCAATAAAACCACGCAAAATGCAATCACATAAGCATAAACCCACCAAAAACGCCCCAAATAATCATAACAAAGGCTAAACGCCCACACGCCAAGTCCTGCAAATACGCACAAAAGCGCAAGTTCTTTGAGTGTATCGCTGATAAAAAGTTTTGGCGTTAAATTGCTAAATCCTAGCTTTTTATCTAGCACAAAACTTTCATAAATAGCAAAAGGCAAGCTTAAAATTGTGCTAATTAATAAAAAGCTAAGCACCAAAATTACGCCATTTAAGCGCGCATTTTGGCTAAGAGTGTTGATAAGCTCACTCAAAAATGCCAAGCCAAAACAAGACCAAATAAAAAGCATAATTAAATTAAAAATTTCAACAAACATAGAAAATTTTAATTTCACAAGCCTAGTAAGACCGGCTTTTTCATAACCAGCACTATCTAAGACCACAGCTTGCTCTTTCATGGCTTTTTTTACAAAATTATATTCTAGCAAGCTAAGGCCTAGCTCATAAATACTAACGATGCTATAAAGCGCAAGTAAAATATATAGCATAATTGCCTACTTTATAAAATTATCATAAAAACTACTGATAAATACGATTAAAACGATAAAAGGAATAATGTATTTAACATAAAAAAACCAAATATCTACTAATTTAGCATATTTTTGGCTACCTCTTAAAATTTCAGCCTTAGCCTCGTCTTTTAGCACCCAGCCGACAAATATCGCACAAAGCAATGAAGTAAGCACAAAGAAAATATTAGCCGAAATCGCATCATAAGCATCAAAAATATTTTTACCAAAAATGTTAATATCAGCTAGTATATTTGTGGCTAATAAACTAGGAATATTGCCTAGGATAAAAATCCCGCCAAGCACGATTAGAATGCAATTTTTACGGCTTAGCGTGCTTTTTTCTTCAAGCACTGTAATAATTGCTTCATAAATAGGCAAAGATGTAGTAAGCGCAGCTATCATCAATAAGCTAAAAAATGCCACCGCTACAAAATCACCAGCAAACATATGCGAAAAGACTATCGGCAAGCTCTTAAATACCAAGCTAGGCCCTGAGTTTGGCTCTATACCAAAGGTAAAAAGCGATGGGAAGATCATAAATCCAGCAAGCACGGCTATTGCGGTATTTAAAATGCCTGTGATTATGGAGGTTTGAACTAGGCTTTCATCTTTTTTAACAAAGCTTGAAAGCGTGATTATAGTAGCAAAACCAAGCGAAAGAGCAAAGAAAACCTGCCCCAAAACATCTATAAAAAGTTTTGTGTTAATCTTAGAAAAATCTGGCTTTAAATAATAAATAGTCCCTTCTAGCGCGCCATCTAAGCTTAAATTGCGCCCAACCATTCCAAGCATTAGCAAAAACAAAAGTGGCATTAAGTATTTTGCTGCGCGCTCTATGCCCTTAACCGCGCCGTTAATTAAAATAATATAATTTATAACCACAAAAATAAAGGTAAAAATGCCAATTTCAAGCGGTGAATTGTTTATGTTTTTTTCATAAAAACTGCTCGTTTGCTCAGCGCTTAAAATGCCCTGGCCAATTTTTAAATCACCAAGCAAAATGCTATAAATATAATCAAGCACCCAGCCGCCAATTACCATATAATAAGCCATAATGCCAAAAGCACCCACAAGGCCGCCATATCCTACAATGCGCCAATATTTGCTAATTTCGCGCCCATTTACTTTGCCGCCAAAAGCATCAACAGCATTTACTTGCATTCTTCGCCCGATGGCATTTTCTACAAGCAACATCGGTATGCCAATTAGTATCATCGCTACAATAAAAACTAGCACATACGCGCCGCCGCCGTTTTGCCCTACTAAATAAGGAAAACGCCAAGTAGCTCCAAAGCCAACAGTCGCGCCAGCTACTGCTAGCACATAAGTAAAGCGCGAACTCCAAAATGGTCTGTGTTGTTGCATTCTTATCCTTTTTGCGTGTAAATATTTAAAATTTCTAGCTTTTTGGGGCGGGTGTTAAAATTTAAGCATTAAAATTTGTTTAAATTTTAAAAAATAAATCCTCGATCCTCGCCTTGGCACATTTTATCAAAGGCTGCTTTTACATAAGCATTGCGCTTTTTGCATGCTAAAAGCTGCGAGCAGGGCAAGCAAGAGTTTAGATTATGCTCTGCTTGGCATTGTTTTAGTTCTTTGGTTTTATTTTCTAAATCAAGGCTAAAATATTTTGCTTTTTCATCTATGGCACTTTCTGGCTCATTTATATTTAAAGAGCTATTTTGATTTGCTTTAAAATTTTCATTAGAGTTTAGCGTAGGCATTGTTTTACCTTATTGATTTCGTATTTTGAGCCAAAATAACAAGGGCTAGTTTGGTGCGGGGTTTTTAGGTCTAAATCAAATAAACTATCATTTGAGCCATCGCTAGTTGCGCCATTTGCGTGCTCAAAAATCCACGCAAAAGGTAAAATTTCAAATGCCAATCTAAGCTTGCCATTTGGCGCATCAGCACTGCGTGGATAGCTAAAAAGCCCGCCACCTTTTAATAAAATTTGATGTAAATCACTAACCATCGCACCACTATATCTTAGGCGGTAACCTTCATCAAATAGCGATTTTATAAGCATAGCGTGCTTTTGCTCCCAAGCTTTTTGCGTGCCACCTGTGGCATTTAGCTTGCCTTTTTCGTTTAATTTTAATTCGCGCACAAGGCTAAATTTTTCTTTTTTATTTAATCTAAATAATAAGGCTTTTTTCTTACACAAAACTAATTCAGTGCGCGGTCCATAGATGATATATGCGCTAGCGATCAAATTTTGCGGGCATAATTCGTTTTTATAAATGCCAAAAATCGAGCCTACGGCAAAATTAACATCTACAAGCGAACTACCATCAAGTGGATCGTAAGCGATGATGTATTTGCCGCTATTTTCTAGTTGTAGGGCGTTTTGTTTTTCTTCGCTGATTAGGGCTTTTATGCATTTTAGTTTTGAGAGTTTTTTTGTGATTATTTCATCGCTTAAAATATCTAATTTTAACTGGGTATCGCCTGTGGCGTTTGTGCTGTTTGAGTAGCTAAAATCAGCGTATTTTAGGGCATCGCTTATGCTGATTGCGATTTTTTTGAAGCTTTTAAAAATTTTTTTCATTATTTGCCTTTAAAAAGTTTTTGGATTTTAGCTAAAAAAATTTAAAAAAGTTAAGTTTTTAAGTAAATTCTTTAAAATTTTAAATAGAAAGATTTTTATTTTAGGCTGTTTTGAAATTTTAATTAAAGCTTAAAGACGCTTTTAAAATTTATTCAATCACAAAGCCAGCTTCTTGAATAAATTGGCTTGCTTCAAAGCTAGTTTTGCCGTTTTTATCGTATTTTGCGTAGCTTAAATAAAGCTCATCTTTTGCTCTTGTAACTGCTACATAAAAAAGCCTGCGCTCTTCTTCTAAACTCCCGCCTTGTGCCATTAAACGCAAGTTTGGAAAGCGCGTATTTGCTAAATCAATCACAAAAACTTGCCCAAATTCCAAGCCCTTGCTTGAATGCACGCTTAATAAATTCACCCCATTGCCACTATTTAACTCACTCTTGCCAAGCACTAAAAAATTATAAAAACTAGCAAGCTCTTTATAAGTGTTGCTAATAAGAGCTAGGCTTTTAGCCCTTGTGATGATGTTTTCATAAGCTTTTTGTTTGGCTTCTTCATTTAGGGTGAAGTTTTTTCGCAGGGCTTTTTTATGGGCTAAAAATTGTGCGATATTAGCATAAATGCGTGAATTGATGGCTGTGTTTATGGCGTTTTGCGTGTTTGTTGTGTTTTTGAGGCTGGCTAAAAGGCAGTAGAGATCATTTAAAAAATTAGCCCCGTTTTGGTTTAGGTAATTTAAAATTTGATGACCTTTAAAATTTGCGTTAAATGCGCTTTCATCGATATTTGTAGCATTTTGATAATCTAGCATATCATCAAAAAGCCCAAGTTCGTAATTTTTGCGCCTTTTATGCGTTAAGCTTGCGTTTTGATTCGGGCATAAAAGCCCTAAGCGCATATCTCCATCGCCAAGCTGGCTAAGCAAATCAAAAATTTGTTTAGCCTTAGCTTCGCCTACGCCTTTGGCGTAGCCAAAAATCTCTATAAAGCTCATTATATCGCGCCCATTTAGGCTTAAAGCAAGCAAGCAAATAAGAGCTTTGATTTCTAAGCTATCAAAAAAACTACCGCTACCACGGCGTTTTGAGCTTATACCTAATTCTTTTAGAGCTATTTCTATGCCATCAGCACTTGAATTATTGCGAAAAATTACGGCTATATCGCTTTTATCGTATTTTGAATCTTTTATTATTTGAGCTATGCCTTTGTATTGTGAGATTAGCTCGTTATAAACTAAAAGCTGAGGGGATTTAAACTCGCCAATTCTGCTTACTTTAAGCTCTTTTTCATAAAGGCGTGGATTTATGGATATCACGCGGTTTGCTAGCTTTAAAATTTTAGCACTACTTCTGTAATTTGTATTTAGGGTATAAATTTTAGCATCTTTATATCTATGCTTAAAAGAGCCGATTATTTCGATATTTGCGCCATTAAAGGCATAAATGCTTTGATCAAAATCGCCCACGCAAAAAAGGCTTTTTGAATTAAAAGCATCAATTAGCGAACTTTGTAAGGAATTTGTATCTTGGTATTCATCTACTAAAATTTCATCAAAACTTGGCGCATTTTCGTTTTTAAGCTCTGTGCGCATTTTGAGCAATAAATCATTAAAATCCACATAGCCAAAACGCGCCTTTTCGCTTTCAAACTCACGCAAAATATCCTCATAAATATCAGCAAATACTGCTTGGTCTTGGTTTTTTTGGCTAAACCATTCTTTAAAGCTAATATCAAGCGCGCTATTTGTAAAAAGCGAAAAAATATCATACAAATATGCCCCGCCATAAGCACTAAGCTCGCTTAAATGATGAAACTGCCTAGCATTTACTAGGCTTTTTAGCAAGGTTTTTAGTTCGCTGGGTTGTTTTAAGATTATGTTTTTATTCATAGATTTAAGCAATTTATAAGAAATGGCGTGAAAGGTGCCAGCAAGCACTTTATTTGTAATGCTTTTGGGAAATTTTTTATTAAGTCGCTCCATCATCTCAGTAGCGGCTTTATTTGTAAAGGTTAAAAGCAAAATGCGCTCAGGCTTTATGCCAGAGTTTAGCAAATATCCTATGCGCGCTACTATGGTGCTAGTTTTGCCAGTGCCTGCTGATGCGATTATTAGATTATGCCCAGCACTAGCACTAGCTGCTGCTAATTGCTCTTGGTTAAGATTACTTAGAGGCATTAGTTTGCTTTAATTTATTTAAAATATAACGCATAAAATCCGTGCTATCATTTAGGGCTTTAACCACGATATATTCGCTAATGCCTATTTTTTTTGCATAAGCACGATATAAAATTTCTAGCTCATAATCACTCTCAGAGCAATCAATACAAAAGCTAAGCGGATAAATAACCACGCGCTCGCCCTTTAACCCATCAAGCACCTTTGAAATATTTGGTTCAAGCCACTTTACTGGTCCTAAATGGCTTTGATAAGCTAAATGAATGCCCTTAAAATCAAGCTTTTTACTAAGTAATTCTATGTGTTCGTTGATGTGCTTTTCATACAAATCGCCATTTTCTATCATTTTTTTTGGCAAAGAATGCGCACTAAAAACTAAATGCGCGCTTTTTGTATCGCTAAGGCTTGATTTTATCGAGCTTGCGATAGCTGTGTTAAACTCATCATCTTTATAAAATGGTTCGATTTTTTTTGAAATTTCTATGCCTTGCTCGCTAGCTGCTTTTAGGGCATCATCATAGCTTGAAAGCACGGTGGTTTGCGAATAATGCGGATAAAGCGCAAAAAGAGTTATGCTTTTAGCATTTTTATATTTTGGTAAAATTTCATTTACAAAAGGCGTTGTGTAGCGCATAGCATAATCAAAAACAAAATCTTGTTGGACAAAATTTAATTTAGTAATCAGTCGTTGCGTTATGGCTACCATCGGTGATTTGCCGCCTAGGGTTTCGTAGATTTTTTTAGTTTTTTTGCTTCGTATTTTAGTGATTAGATTGGCTACAAAAGAGCGAATTTTTGGGCTTTTAATAGGCAAAATATATTCATCATTAAACATATTTTTTAAAAAAATTTCTACCTCGCTTAAATCATTTGGCGCGCCCATATTTAGTAAAATAACCACATCTTTTTGCATTTTTATCCTTAGCAAATTTTAAAATAAAGGGCGGAATTTAGCTAAATTAGCTTAAACACAGCTTTTTAAAATCATAAAATTTCTAGTATTAAAATTTAAGCAAATTTTAATGCGTGTATTTTCTTGGCGCGTTTAGCGTGTTTTTTGCTATAATTTCACAATTTTTGCTGATTAAAGGATTAGATAATGTATGAATGGGATTTGGGCGAGTTTTTTGCTAGCCAAGATGATGCTAATGGCTTTTGCGATGAATTAGAAAGCAAAAGTGCTAATTTTAAGCAACAATACGAAAAGCAACTTTACGCATTAAGCCAAGAAAAATTTGATGAAGCAATAGCAGAATATGAAATTTTAAACGAAAGCGCAGCGAAAGTGCTAAGCTATGCTCATTTAATGTTTAGCAAAGATACTAGCAAGGGCGCAATTTTAGCGCATTTTGAAGATAGAGTTACAAAGATTGAAGAAAATTTGCTCTTTTTTATGCTTGAATTTAACGCCTTACCAAAACAAAAACAAGAAGATTTAATAGAGCAAACAAAAGGCTATGAATATTATTTAAGCAACTCAGCCAAGCAAAAAAAATATGAATTAAGCCTGAGCGAAGAGCGCATACTTTTACGCACGGCAAATACTGGCGCAAACGCATTTTCTCGCCTTTTTGATGAAAGTATGGCTAGGATGCGTTTTGATTATAGAGGGCATAGTTTAAGCGAGGAATTGGTGCTAGCAAAATTAAGTAGCCCAAAACGCGATGAGCGAAAAGATGCAGCACTTAGCCTATCAAAAGGCTTGGAGAGTAATTTACATTTGCTTACTTATATTTTAAATATAATTCGCGCAGATTTACGCAATGAGCGCGAGCTTAGAGGTTATGAATATCCACAAAGTGCTAGGGATTTAAGCAATCAAATCAGCAAGCAAAGCGTTGATGCGCTAATTGAAGCTAGCGAGGCGAGCTTTGATTTGCCTATTAAATATTATGCTAAAAAGCGTGAAATTTTAGGATTTGAAGAGTTGTATGATTATGATAGATACGCTCCGCTTAGTGATGATGATGAATATTTTAGTTTTGAAGATGCTAAAAAGATAGTTTTAAATGCTTTTTATGATTTTGATGATGAGTTTGGCAAGATAGCAGAACACGGGCTAAAACACGGCTGGTGCGATGTAATGCCAGCTACTAATAAAGTAAATGGCGCATTTAGTCATTCAAGTGTAAGTAGCTTACATCCTTTTATATTGTTAAATTACACAAATAAACGCCGTGATATTTACACCTTAGCGCACGAGTTAGGCCATAGCATTCATCAGTTTTTAAGCTATAAAGCCGGCTATCTTAGCTCGCATACGCCACTTACTACGGCTGAGACCGCATCGGTGTTTTGCGAGATGCTGGTATTTGAACGCATTAAAGATCAAGCAAATAACAACACAAAACGCGCAATAATTGGCGCAAAACTTGAAGATATTTTTGCAACGCTTTATAGGCAGATAAACTTTACCACCTTTGAGCGTGAAATACACGCGATTAGTGGGGAATTAAGCAGCGATGAACTTAGTGAAATTTGGCTAAAACATTCACGCAAGATGTTTGGGGACTCTCTTAAATTAAATGAATATTACGGGATTTGGTGGAGTTATATACCGCATTTTATTCATTCGCCATTTTATTGTTATGCTTATTCTTATGCTCAGCTTTTGGTGCTTGCAATTTATGGACTTTATAAAAGTGGCGAACTTGCTGATTTTAACGGGGTTTATACTGAGTTTTTATCTCTTGGTGGCTCAAAATCTCCAAAAGATATGGTGGCGATGTTTGGCTTTGATATAGAAAGTAAGGATTTTTGGCAAATCGGTATAAATGAAATTCAAAAATTAGTCGATGAGTTTATGGAGTTAAGGGGATAAAATGGGTGATGATTTTGTAGCTAGCAAGGAATTTGTAAGCTTAATGCAACGCCATGTTAGAGAGTGCTTTGAGCTGATTTTAAGCAAAAATGAAAGTTTTGATGTGTTAGTAAATATGAACTTTGTGCGCTTTAATCCGCCCTTGCCAGAGCATTTAAAACTCACAAATGAAGTAGCGCTTTTTGCTCTTAGCGGTTATGGGCTAAGTAGCGCAAAACTTATAAATGAAAGTTTGATTTTTGACACAAGTTTTGGGGAGGAAAATTTTTGTTCAAGCGTTAGTATAGATTTTAGCGGGGTTTTGCGCATTAGCATTGATAAAACAACCTTGCTAGTAAATCTTTCGCTCCCACCAGCTAAAACCAGCGATGAGGTGCAAAAAAGCGCCGATATTTTCAAATCTAATCCAAAAAATAAAGAAATTTTTAAATAAATTTTAATCTTAAATTTTAGTATAAGCGTGGCAAAAAGCAATCACCACGCTAAAAATTAACTTAAATTTTAAATTTTAATTTCGCTAGATTAAGCAAATTTTAAGCTAATCGATTTTTAATTTGGCGCGATATTTAAACCT